>CAYQUF010000014.1:20207-49617 GCA_964420595.1 uncultured bacterium | reverse complement strand
AGACGAACCAGCACGAGAGGATCCAACCTGATGCCGACGGTTAGTTTAATTCGCGCCAACTCCTACGAAGCGGATGCACTGCGAAATAGCTTAGAGCAATTGCTCGACCCCCTCGGGGGGATGGGAGCAATCGTCAAACCCGGCGATCGCGTGTTGCTCAAACCCAACCTGCTCACCGGATCGCGTCCGACCAAAGAGTGCGTCACCCGACCGGAATTGGTGGCGAGCGTGGCGCAAATGGTCATGGATGCAGGCGGAAAACCCTTTCTCGGCGACAGTCCGGCGTTCGGAAGTGCCAAAGGCGTTGCCAAATCCAACGGCTATCTTCCCCTCATCGAAGCGTTGGACTTACCGATCGTTGAATTTCGCGGCAAGCGATATCAAACCATTGGCGAGAATTTCGACCACTTGCGCTTGTGCAAAGAAGCAATGGATGCCGATATAGTGATTAACTTGCCGAAAGTTAAATCTCACGTGCAGTTGACCATGACCATGGGCGTGAAAAACTTATTCGGCTGCGTTCCGGGGAAAATGAAAGCCTGGTGGCACCTGGAAGCGGGGAAAGATGCCGATCGCTTTGGGGAAATGCTGGTGGAAACCGCTCGCGCGATCGCCCCGAATTTAACCATTATCGATGGCATTATCGGTCACGAGGGGAACGGTCCCAGTGGCGGCGAACCCCGCGAATTAGGCATTTTAGGCGCATCTGAGGATGTCTTTGCCCTCGATCGCGCCGTGGTGGAACTGCTCAATGTCGATCCCGCCGTCATCCCCACGGTTGCAGCTTCTCAGCGACTCGGTATTGGTCCGGAACTCGCCGACCTCCACTTTCCCCTGAAGACGCCGCAGGACTTGCACGTCCCCGATTGGAAGCTCCCCGAAGCCTTGGTTCCTATCGATTTCGGCGTCCCCCGCATTCTGCGATCGACGTTCAAGCACTTCTATATCCGATTTATCCAGGAACCCATGAAAGCCTACAGCCGTCGTTGAGCTTAACAGGTGTACCTACCATTTAACTTTTGTAAAAAGAGCTACAACAATGGCGGTCTCTGCACAGTAGGCTACCAATACCCTCCGATTGCTTGAGAAATCGTCCCGCAACTGGGGCGATTTTTTATGAGAGGAAAGGGGCGCAGAACTTGTCGCGCGATCGGTCGATGGGGAAGGGAGAGCGCGTCTATGGGCAACAGTTTGGGCAGGATAGAAGCCGATCGCTCCGTTACCGTGCGGCGATCCCTCCCGATGGTGCTATGGCTTAGAATGGAATGCTCGGGCGATCGAAACGAATCTGAAATCCAGAATATCGATCGCAAAACGCGCGATCGCCCCTTCGAGCTTATCTGGCGGTTGTCGCCAAGTTTGCTGCCTTCTGTTGGAAAAACAGAATCATGTTTTGATCTTCGCCTTTGATATGGTGAGCCAACCATTCTTGCAAAAATGCAGTGAGATCTGACGTGATAGTGACCTCTCGCTTGTTCAGTTTTTTCTGAATTTTAATAATCTTGCGCGTCAGATTATCGTGAACTTGTTTGTGGCGGTTGTAGCCGGGATACCGATAGCGCCGCATCAACCCTTCCTCCGATTGGAAGTGGTCGATCGTATGTTGCGCCAAGCGATCTACAATTGCCTTAACTGCGATGGTCGGCTCCTCTCGCAAGATAGCATCGTGCAGGGCGTTCACCATCTCGAACAGTTCCCGATGCTCTCGGTCGATTTTGGAATCGCCAATGTTGAGGTCGTCGTGCCAAGTTGCAAGGGTCATAGTGAAATCCGCGATCGAGCGATAAAAGAGGTTAACAGAAGAAATTAGGAAATCTAATGTATCAGTAAATCAGACCGACGGACAACTGCGCAATCCCATTTTTCCACCAGTCCGCGATCGATAACCTGACGCGATCGCAGACCCGGCGAACCATACAATTTCATTGACAATCGCCACATTTTTGCCATTTTAAGCAATTCTCGGGGTTGACAATTTTCTGAAATTGATAGCTTAAAAACCGCATCACTCCAGGCGATCGGGCGCGATCGGGCGGTAAAATCTAGGGTGATAAAATTTTACCCACACGCTCAAACGCCAATCGCAAGGCGCGATTATAGCACATCTTTAAATCTCCGCAAGGAATCGCAAGGAACCTTCTAATTATGCTTCAGGATCTCTCGCAACCGAATCGCTTAGACTCGTTAGGCGTCGATTTAAATCGATATACGTCGGTAACCGAACGAGAAACATTCGACCCCATTCCCTCCGATACCAACCGCAGCATCGATCGCGCTCTCCTCACAAGCTTCAAAAATCGGGCGCTGGGTCAAATTCCCGACCCCATCATGATGAGTCATATCGTGACGACGCGATGCAATTATAGCTGCGAATTTTGCTCCTTCGCCGATACCTTAAACGCCAAACACGACGAACTAACCCTCGAAGAAATCGAGAAAACCTACGCCACCCTCAGCGAAAAACTCAACGTCATCGTGTATTCTGGCGGCGAGACTACCCTGCGTCGCGACTTACCCGAAATTATCGAAGCGGCTTATCGATTGACTCCGGTCAAATCCGTCTACATTATTTCCAATGCGTGGAATCCGGACGTTTTATTTCAGATGACCCATCGCATCCTGCAACGCTGTCCGGAATTACACTTAACCTGGAGTTTGAGCATTGAGGGAATTCGCGAGAGCAATAACGCCGTTCGCTTTACCCGCAAACCCGGTTGGGATGCCTTTCAAAATACGATCGATACTCTATTCGGTCTAAAAGCCATGCGCGATCGCTTCGGGTACAACCAACTCGACGTACAATTGTGTACCGTTTGTACGCCCGATAACGCCGACATTCTCGATGAATGGTACGAAATGGTGCGCGATGTCTTGCAACCGGATAAATGGAACTTGAACCTGTTGCGCAAGAGCGTGCAAATGAGCGACCACGAACTGGCGTCCTTCGATCGGCGACGCCAGCAAAGTTCCCTCGAACCTTTCGAGAAAAAATATCTTGAAATTACCGATCGCGTGCGCCAAGATGTCGTCGATGGAAAGCTCGACTTTCTCTATCACACCAGTTCCCCCGAAGATGGCGCGATGAAATCGGCGGTGGATTTAATCAGTCAAGAACAAAACCGCCGTACCCTGTTGGGAGAATCTAACTTGTTCGGCTGTCGTGCGGGAACCTTCGGCGCGTATTTGGGAAGCGAAGGAGAAGTTAGCGCTTGCGAAGAATTCGCTCACAATCCCACCGACACCAAACAATTTGGCAACGTGCGGGACTACGATTACAATTTCCGCGACGTTTGGCATTCCGACGCAGCGAAGCAGCACCGTCAAAAAGTCGGGAAGTCCCGCGAATGTCATGGTTGCACCCTCGAAAGCCAGCGCAACTATCCCTCGATCTTAGTTTCCCTAAAAACCCTGGTTCGGGCTAAAATGCTAGCGCAAAAGATTCAATAAGCGCAGGCTATGGCATCGACCACGAATGTCTTAATTCTGTCGTCGGATACGGGTGGCGGACATCGGAGTGCGGCGTTGGCGCTGCAAGACAGTCTGAAACAGTTCGACACGCCCGAACGAAAGGTAGAAGTTGAGATTACGCGGGTGTTGGAAGAAGCTTCTTTCCTCACCCGTCAGATGGCAAATTTGTACAATTGGCTATTGCGACACCGCCAGGATTGGGTGCGATATTACTTTAATTGGATCGAGCGATCGCGCCCGAACGAATCCCAATTTTTGTTCAATTTAGCTCAACGGTACGGTCGTCAAGTTTTGGAGCGCCAACGTCCGGATATTATCGTCTCGGTTCACCCGATGACGCAACATTTGTACGCTCATTTGTTAAGACAATTAAACTTGAGCGATCGCGTGCCTTTGGTGACCGTCGTGACCGACCCGTGCGATGGATTTTGGCGGGGATGGGCGTGTCCGGACGTTCGGCGGTATTTCGTCGCTAGCGAAGCCGCACGCAATCAGTTAATCGACTACGGAATCGAATCGCAACGGATTCAAATTGCGGGGATGCCAATTCATTCCAATTTCCAACCGGTTTCGCCGGAACAAAAGGCACAATTGCGATTGAAATACGGACTCAAACCCGACAAGTTTACCTTGCTGATCAATGCGGGATGGGTGGGCGGTGGAAACGTCCCGAAAATCTATCAAACTCTATCGAAGGCGCGAGATCTAGACATTCAAGTTGTCTTTCTCGCCGGACGCAATTATGCCTTAAAAGAACAGGCGTTAAAGCTCGCCCGCAACAGTAAAATTCCCATCGCCATTATTGGATTTTTACCGAATATTCGCGATCTAATGAACTTAGCGGACGTAATGGTGTCGAAATTGGGCGGATTGACCACCTTTGAAGCGATCGCCTGCGAACTGCCCATTATCGCCGATACCCTCACCGATCCCATGCCTCAAGAAGCGCGTACGGTCAAATGGTTGAAGCAATTGGACATGGGCATTTTCTTGGATCGTCCCGAGCAAATTGTTGAGGCGATCGCCTCTTTTCTAGAATCACCAGATCGACTGCAAGCCATTCAACGCGCCTACCGCACCCACGCCCGTCCCGACGCCGCCCGATCGATTGCCCGAGAGATTTTAAACTTAGGCGATCGCGCCGTAATTTAACGGTTTATACATTCTCTGTGTTGAGAATCGGGATTGTGACTGAATCCAAAATCTCTTAAACCAGTTCAAACTCCTTCAACGCGGGCAAAAAATTCTTATTTTCATGACCCGGACGGCTCAACTTTAACAGCGCAAATCGTTGCAGCGGCGTCAAATCTTGCCACTGTTGCAAGGTAATTGTCGCATTAAATTCTCTCGCCTTTTCGACAACATTAAACGGCACTTCCTCCGGATTCAACCACGGCGGATTGTCATCAATTGGCAAATCTTTAGCGGGCAAATCCGTATGCGCGATCGCCTGTTGTTGCAGCCAAGTTCGATAATGCGCTTGCTCTGCTGGCGTCTGACACGGACGCTCCACCGCTTCCTGACGCACCGATTGGGGAAACTCGTGCCAGTGCTTTAACTTAAGTTTGACGCCACAGGTATCGAGTTTGTAGCGAACTTGCATTGGAATGCAACGCAGGGATTCGACAAAATCGGATTCAAATCGGAAAAACTGACTCATGATATAAAAAAATTAGCTGTAAATGCTTGAATGAAATGGTGGATAGGCAATGCCCACCCACGACAGCTTTTGGCGTCAAAACAAGGAAATAGCAACATTGGGGTTCGATCGCCCCACCCGTCCCCTTACCCGGACGCCACGGGCATTTGCGGCGCAACCTCCGTCGGAGAGTCGCCATCCGCGATCGGACTCGGCACCAATTGCACCGCACAGGCTTTCAATTCCGGCTGTTTTGAATCCGGACAAGCGTGAGGATGAGTCATAGCATTGGCTTCGGCATCATCTGCCCAAAGCTTACCCCAGTGCATCGGAATAAACGCCGTTCCCGGTGCAATTGCCTTGGTAATTTGGACGGGAAAGCGAGCCTGACCGCGACGCGATCGCACTTCGACCCAATTTCCCTCCTCAATCCCCAACTTCTTGGCATCGCGGGGATGCAGTTCGAGAAACGGTGCGGGGTGCATTTTGCGCACCTTCTCGATGTGACCCGTACGGGTTTGAGTGTGCCAGTGACCGTACAGCCGTCCCGTGGTCAGCACGAATGGATAATTCGGGTCGGGAGGTTCTGCCAACCCGTTGGCATAGTACGCGCCAAATCTTGCCCGTCCGTCGGCAGTAGGAAAGCGAAAATCGGCATACAGTCGCTGGTTGTTAACCGGCGGCTCCGATTGGGAGTCGGGATAGGGCCACTGAATCGGACCGAATTCTCGCAGGCGATCGTAACTGATTCCCGTCATGTCGCAAAGGCGATCGCGCGTTACTTGCACGAACTCCCTATAAACCTCACTCGAATCGGCAAACGGGAACATCTCGGCAAATCCCAACCGCCGACCCACCTCAGCAAAAATTTCCCAATCCGCTCTCGCCTTGCCGAGGGGATCGCGAAACGCCGGACACAGAGTCACCACCCGCTCCGAATTGGTCATGGTTCCGGTTTTCTCGCCCCACTGAGCCGCCGGAAGTAAAATGTGGGCGTATTCTGCCGTTTCCGTGGGATAGTAGGCATCCTGATAGACCGTAAACGGCGACTGTCGCAACGCCGCCTGGGTGCGCTTGATATCCGGCATACTCACCGCCGGGTTAGTGGCTGCAACCCACAAAAACGCCACCTCTCCGGTTTCGAGTCCGGTCATCATTTCCCACGCCGTACGACCGACATAGGGAGCAATTCGTCCGGATGGCAACCCCCACAACTGCTCGATTTCGGCGCGATGTTGGGGATTGGCGACACTGCGGTAACCGGGGAGCAGGTTTGCCAGTCCACCCGCTTCTCGTCCTCCCATGGCATTCGGCTGACCCGTGAGAGAGAACGGTCCGGCTCCCGGTTTGCCAATCGAGCCAGTCATCAAGTGTAAATTAATCAGCGATCGCACTTTAGCCGTGCCTTCGGAGGATTGATTCATCCCCATCGACCACATCGACAACACGCGATCGCTCTTTGCCCAATATTGCGCCACCGTCTCCAACTCGTCAATGCGGATGCCGCAAGTTCGCGCCACCATTTCCGGCGGATAGTGGCGAATCACCTCGGCGTAAGCGGGAAAGTCTTTCGTACACTCATCGATAAACAAGCTGTCAATTTTGCCCCAACGCATCAATAAGTGGGCAATTCCGTTGAGCAAATCGATATCGGTACCGGGATTAATCGCCAAATGCACGTCAGCCGCGTCGGCAGTTTTGGTACGACGGGGATCGACCACCACCATTTTGACGCGACGATTTTTCTTGTGATAGCGCCGCAAGCGGTTGAAGACAATGGGATGGCATTCGGCGGTATTGGTGCCGATGAGAAAAGCAAAATCCGTTTGTTCTAAATCGTCGTAACAGCAGGGGGGACCGTCGGAACCAAAACTTTGCAAATATCCCGCCACCGCCGAAGACATGCACAAGCGAGAATTGGCATCGAAATTATTCGTCCCGAGGCACCCTTTCATCAATTTTTGGGCGATATAATAATCCTCGGTTTGCAATTGTCCGGAACCGTACATCGCCAGAGCATCAGACCCTTTGGTAGCGCGGACGGCACGAATTCGATCCACAATGCGATCGATCGCCTCATCCCAACTGGCACGACGAAACGGTTCGTCCAGGGAATCGCGCACCATCGGATATTTCAGCCGATTTTTATCAATCGCTTCGCTGACCGTCGCGCCTTTAACGCAAACTTTTCCCTGACTCGAAGAATGATCGCGATCGCCTCTAACGTGCCAAATCGGATTGCCTTGCTTGTCTCGATTCGTGGCTTTTCCCGGTTGCGCGGGAGGCTGCACTTCCAACCCGCATCCCACACCGCAGTAAGGGCAGAGTGTTTTAGTTGAATTGCTCATAACTTGAAAAGAAAAACGTTCGTAGTAAACGCTTTAGCGTTTACCGATAGGATTAATAGGAGAAACTCAAAATCTTATCCAAAATCCGGCTATAAACTTCCCATCAGTCCACCTTTGTGGTGAATAGAAGAAATGGGGTTGGCGCAAACTGAGGTGAGAGAGTCATCCAACCCCGAATCCGAAATAACTTACTCCGAACCGCGACCGGCAACAGCAGGTTCGGGAACCGCGTCCAAATCGTCCGTTTCGCCTTCGTGGAATTCAGCAAACGAATTCTTAGGTTCCTTCATGCAAAACCAGCACAAGAAACCGACGATTAACGCCGCAACTCCCAACGTTTGGAAAAACACGCGATTGCCGACATCGCCTTCAGGGAGAAAGCTAAACAGCGTCAAATACGCCACAGCACCCACATTCCCGTACGCGCCGACATTGCCAGCCACTTGACCCGTGACCCGACGCTTAATCAGCGGCACCATCGCAAACGTCGAACCTTCAGCCGCTTGCACGAAGAACGAACACGCCATCGTCAGAATCACCGCCACAGGAATCCACCACGTGCCGTTAATGCCGCTCATGAACAGATAGCCAATTCCCAAACCGCCAGTCAACAGAACCATCGTCCACTTGCGACTTCCCATGCTGTCGGAAATCAAACCGCCACCGGGACGGGAAACTAAGTTCATAAACGCATAACTCGACGCAATCATTCCCGCCGCTTGCTTGTCCAATCCGAGAAACGTATTTTCAAAGAAAGCCGGAAGCATCGAAACAACGGCGAGTTCGGAGCCAAAGTTAACAATGTAGGTGAGTTCGAGCAGAGCAACTTGAGAAAAATCGTAGCGGTCTTCGGGAGGATAGTGCTTCTTTCCGGTCATCAGGTCTTTGTTAACATCCCAGCACCGCGACGCTTGAAACAGATACAATCCCAACAGCGCCAGCCAGGTGACAATCAATCCAGTCATGTCGAAGAAACCGACATTGTACAGCCGCCACGCCAGTACCGCCAGCACGCCAACCAGGGGAACGTTCATCAGCAGCAGGAACCAGAAGTCTTTCTTCGAGGTCACTTCGATGCCGCCATGTCGTTCGGGACGGTGATAGACTTTACCCGGCGGCGTATCTTGAACGCTAAAGAAGTAGATGACGCCGTAGACGGCTGCGATAATTCCCGTTAGCGCAATCGCGGCGCGCCAGTTGATGACCTCGGCACTACTGGCACTCAGCCAAGCGGCAACGGTTGCCAGGGTAAAGGCAGAAGCGGCAGAACCAAAGTTGCCCCAACCGCCGTAGATTCCCTCAGCGACGCCAATTTCTTTGGGGGGAAACCACTCGGCAACCATGCGGATGCCGACAACGAATCCCGCACCGACGATACTCAATGCCAAGCGGGAAATCACCATCTGGTTGAAATCCTGCGCCATCGAGAAGGTAAGGCAGGGAATCGCCGCATAAATTAAGATACTCGAAAAGGTAACGCGGGGTCCGAAGCGATCGAGCAACATTCCGATAATCACCCGCGCTGGAACCGTGAGCGCCACGTTACAAATCGCTAGAGTGCGGATTTGTCCGGCATCGAGACCGAATTCTTCCTGAATCGCAGTGGCGAGCGGCGCGAAGTTGAACCACACCACGAAGGTTAGGAAGAAGGCAAACCAGGTCATGTGGAGGATGCGATAGCGCCCTCGAAACGATAACAATCCTCGGAGCATGTGATACCTTCCTATATAGAGACTAAGCAATCTTGAGAGAAACAGGCGGGGTAGCAGCCTCGCCTTTTTTTTTGGAGCAAAGAGAAAATCGAGAGACTAAGCTTTGGGTCGCGCGCCAAATTGTTCGACCAGCATGTCGCGCAACAGGGGTTTGAGGTCTTCGCAGGCGACGTTTTTCATCGTGCATTCGCCGAGTTTGGCGTCTTTGCCGACTTTGCCGCCGGTGTAGATATTGACCCCTTCGACCATTTGCCCGTCTTTGCGGACTTTGGTGCCTAACAAGCCGATATCGGCAACTTGCGGCTGACCGCAGGAGTTGGGACAACCCGTCCAGTGAATCCGCACCGAGTCGGGGATGTCGAGTTCGGCGTCGAGTTCGCGAATTAAGGCAAGGGCGCGATTTTTTGTTTCGATCAGGGCAAAGTTGCAAAATTGCGACCCCGTACACGAAACTAATTTGCGCTCCAGTGCTGGCGGATGAATTGAGAACCGTTGCAATAGCGGCTCTTGCAAGAAGGCGTCCAATCGCGAATCGGGAATGTTGGGAATCAGCAGGTTTTGCTCCACGGTCAGCCGAATTTCGCCGCTCCCGTACACGTCGGCGAGTTGCGCCAACTCGAACATATCCGGCGCATACAGCCGACCGATGGGAATGTGCAAGCCGACGTAGTTAAAGCCGGGTTGCTTTTGACGAAATACGCCAATGCGATCGCATTTATCCCAGAGAAATTCGTCTTTGGACGCCGCCGGTTGCAGTTCCCATCCCAGTTCTCGCTCGACTTCGGCGCGGAATTTCTCGATTCCCCACTCGTCGATGAGCCACATCATCCGCGACTTTTGCCGGTTGGCACGGGAACCGTTGTCCCGGAAGACGCTGAGGATGGCTTCGGAGAGGGGAACGACGCCGTCGGCATCGACCCAGGCATTCATGGGAATGGCTGCTTCGCATCGCCGTGCTGAAAAGAAGCCGCCGACGAGGACGTTGAAGCCGATTTGACCGTCTTTGTACGCCGGGACGAAGGCGATGTCGTTGATTTCGGCGTGAACCGAGTTATCCCGACTTCCGGTGACGGCAATGTTGAATTTGCGCGGCAAGTTGGTATAGGCGGGGTTGCCTTCGCCATTCCCCGTAATGGCATCTTGCAGTTTGCGGACGATGCCGCGCGTGTCGATGAGTTCTTCGGCGTCGAGTCCCGCTACGGGATCGCCGGTGAGGTTGCGCACGTTGTCCATCCCCGATTGCATGCTGGTCATGCCAGCGTGGTGCAGGCGGTTGAATATGTCGGGAATGTCTTCGATGCGAATGCCGCGCAGTTGGATGTTTTGGCGGGTGGTAATGTCGGCGTTGCCATCGTCGCCGTACCGCTGCACGATTTCGGCGAGGACTCGGATTTGATGGCTGCTGAGGACGCCGTTGGGGGTGCGCATCCGCAACATGAATTTGCCGGGGGTGACGGGACGAAAGAAGATCCCGAGCCATTTGAGTCGCTGGTCGCGGTCGGTTTGGTCGATCGCTTCCCAGCCGATTCTGGCAAATTCGTCCAGTTGGTCTTTGACGGCGAGACCGTCTTTTTCGGCTTTAAATTTTTCGACTTTATTGAGCTTGACTTTTTTGTTCTCTCGGGTAGCGGTCACGCTGGTTTACCTCGCTCGTTCGGCAAAAAATACAATACGAAAATTGATGGCGGTTTTAGTTCATGGAGATTGATAGCGATCGCGCGACTGGATAAAGAAAGTTCGGCTAATTGGATCTGGAATGACAAGCTGATTTCCAAGCAGTTTGAATTTCAAATGTAGCAATTCGGACAGTTTCAAATTAACCGAGCTGTTTGCTAACTTAAGGGCAGTTTTTAAGGGAGTTCGTATATCTTGATACAGAAAACTTAATGATTTGAATTCCATGCATTTCTTTCATGCAGTTTTTGCATGATGCAACGGAATGACTGTAATATTTCGCCGTTGTTTCGAGCGAATCGCTGTACGATCGCATCAATGCGATGCTCGAATGCCATGTATTTTGTAAATTTAGATACAGTTAGGCGATCGCAGGATCGAATTTTGTCCGGTATTAAATTGATTGAGAGTCAGTCTTTATGTCCGATCGCGCAGTGTTACAACAAGCCGCAGTCGCCGCTGAAACGGGAAATTGGTCGTCCCTCGGTCAACACTTGCAGCAACTATTGCGACGCAATGATGTAACAGAAGTCTTTCAACGGGCTGGAAATAACGAGCGCGAAGGCTCTCAACGCTTGCTCGAATGGGCATTAGAGGCGTTCGAGGCGGGAGATTTCCACCAACGTTGGGATCTTGCCAAAGTCTTACCCAATTTTGGCGAAATGGCGATCGCGCCTTTGGTCGAAATTCTCGAAGACGACCTCGCCGAATTGCAGTTGCGTTGGTTTGCCACTCGGGTGCTGGGTCAATTCGATCGCCCCGAAGCCATTCAAGCCTTGGTGAAGGTGCTGCAAACTGCCGAAGACGAGGAATTGAAGGCAATGGCTGCCGAGTCGCTCACCCAAAATGGAGATGTGGCGGTGCGAGTGCTGACCCCACTCTTAGACGATCCCGCATCGCGATGGTTTGCCGCGCGATCGTTGGCTCACGTGCGCCATCCCGACACGATCGATCCCCTGCTGCACCTGCTCGAGGACGAACGGGTGGAAGTGCGATCGCTGGCATTGAAGGCGCTAACGGGGGCGATGGATTATGCCACCAGCGGGGATTATCCGAGGCTGCGTGCTGCCTTAATTCGGAAAAATGACGATCGCGCCGCCGAGGTAAGACGGGAAGCCGTGGCGGGGCTGGGACTGTATGGAATGCGCGCCCCCGATGGCGAAATTGCATCGATCTTGCGATCGCGCCTGTGGGATTTCAACCTGTCGGTGTGCCAGCAAGCGGCGATTTCCCTGGCTCGGATCGGGGGTGAGGTGGCAGAGACGGCGTTATTCGACGTATTGCGATCGCCTGCAACGCCCGCACCGCTGCAAATTGAGGCGATTCGTGCCTTGCGTTGGATTGCCACGCCAACGGCACTCGACTACCTATCGCAATATTTGCAATCGGCGCACCTCGAACCCCAGGTGTGGCAAGAGGCGATCGCGGTATTGGGACGTTGGGAGGTGTCCGAGATGCAAAAATCGCAACTCGTCGATCTTTTAATCGAGCAATTGCAGCACTGTCCATCTGCCGATACTCTGCGCGCGATCGCGGCGGCGTTGGGACGGTTGGGCGATTCCCGCGCGATCGATCCCCTGATTTCGATTTTAGAACGCGACGATTTTCGCCTGCGACTCCACGCGATCGCGGCACTTAAATCGCTCGATGGTGCTAAAGATTGTCTCGACCGACGGGTCAATGAGGCGCAATTATCTTCCGAATTGCAACGCGGCATCGCGATCGCCCTAGAGGAGTGGAATCGGTAGCTAGAAATCAGCCATCACAAAGTCATGTCGCAAAGTCTATAGCGGGATTCGATCTTCATCGGTGTTCTCTATGTCTTTATCGTTAAATTGGGCGGAACCGCTGTCATGTTATATCACTGCCGAATAATTAACCTCAAAACATCTGCAATAGTAGGGAAGCCGTCACCAATTCGAACGCATGGATCCGTATTTCAGTTCGATTCATGACAATCCCGCATCGTTGCAATACACTTTAAGAATCGACCGTCACGGATTTGCAACAACGATTACAAATGCATCCTGACCGGCATGAGAATTCTAATAGCAATCTCAACGTGAGGAGTTGCGAGTAATGCTCGATTTAATTCGCCAAAATTGGCTCAAATTTCCCATCCTTTTAGGCACGGTATTGTTAGCCGCCGAAAGCGCGATCGCCGATGAAACTGATTCTAACACTCGACAACGGGCGATCGCTCAAGTCACCTCCGTATCGCAACTATCCGACGTGCAACCCACCGACTGGGCATTTCAGGCACTGCAATCCCTCGTCGAACGCTACGGTTGCATCGCAGGCTATCCCGACGGCACCTTTCGCGGCAATCGTCCCCTGACCCGCTACGAATTTGCCGCCGGATTGAACGCCTGTCTCGATCGCATTACCGAACTCATCGATGGCGACAACGGCATCGGTCGCGACGACCTTGCCACCATTCGGCGACTGCAAGAAGAATTCCAAGCCGAACTCGCCACCCTACGCGGTCGCGTCGATTCCCTCGAAGCTCGCACCGCCGAACTCGAAGCCAACCAATTCTCCACCACCACCAAACTCGCAGGCGAAGTCGCCTTTATCGCAAGCGACACCTTTGGCGGCGACGGTACCCCCGACAGCGACGACGACACCCAAACCGTCTTTCAACACAAAATTCGCCTCCAGTTTATTACCAGCTTCACCGGCAAAGACAAACTCTTCACCCGCCTGACCACCGGAAACCTGGGCAACTCCTTCGCCGACGAAATCGGCACCAACGAAGGACGCTACGCTTTCGACGGTCCTGGCGATAACACGATCCGCGTAGACCGCCTGCATTACGTCTTCCCCGTCACCGACAACCTCAACGCCACCGTGATGGCTAACGGCGGCGGACATCATTTCTACAGCGATACCCTCAACCCCGGTTTAGAAGCCGGCGGTAGTGCAACGGGAGCCTTATCGCGATTCGCCGAACGCAATCCCATCTATCGCATCGGTTTGGGCGGACAAGGACTGGGATTGACCTACCAACTCGGCGATTTATTTGAAATTAGCGGCGGCTATCTCGCCCGAGGGGGGAACGATCCTTCTGAAAAAGCCGGATTGTTTAACGGCAATTATTCCGCATTCGGACAGATGGTCGTCAAACCCTCGGACGATTTTAAAGTCGGACTCACCTACGTCCACGGTTACGACGTGGGAACGGGACGGCGGTTTGCCTTCGGCGGAACGGGAACCGACCTCGCCAACTTGCAACTGGGCGGTTTGGGCGTTCCCGATACGGCTGTTTCGAGCAATTCTTACGGCATCGAAACCTCGATTCGCCTCGGCACCCACTTCACCCTCGGCGGTTGGGCGGGATTGACCGACGCTCGCTTAATTGGGTTGGGCGAATCCGAGATTTGGAATTATGCCGTAACCGCCACGTTTCCCGATTTAGGCAAAGAAGGCAATTTGGCAGCATTAATTGTCGGTGCCGAGCCTTATTTAACCGATTTGGACGTACCGGGCGATCCGGGGTTTGAAGATGACGTTCCGCTGCACGTAGAAGGATTTTATAAATGGCAGATGAACGATAATATTTCTCTAACTCCTGGCGTCATTTGGCTGGCATCGCCCAATCAAGATAGCGACAACGATGACGTGTTTATCGGGACGTTGCGCACGACGTTTACGTTTTAAAATTAGAGGTGGGCGTTGCCCACCCCACCTTGCCATTTCATGAGAAAATTCACTAGAGCAATTCTGAGAGATATGCAGTACATCTCCTACCGATCGCAAGCAGACATCAATTTTAAGAAGGCTCTATAGACATTCGACAAAACTTTGTGTTCTTCGTGTCTTTGTGGTTCAATTATTAAAATAACTCTGCGCGATCGCGCGGCGTTTTTCAGGCTTAAAGCGATCGATTTTTAGAGGGCGATCGTCTGCCCAAACCGTTATCTCAATTGCCCATTCAATCGTTGGGCAACTTTTAAGGTATATAATTTTATTGCAATATAAAATTGCAAACAGACCTTTTTTCGGTATAATTTCTTTATCCTAACTCCCGTATCAAGCCTTACGAAATTACCCTGAAAAATCCTTTAACCTACTTCGGTGCGTTTATATCGCCTCCGCGACCCCGTTATGCGTCTAGAGCAGTTGCAAGCCTTCTTAGCCGTTGCCGAAACCGGCAGTTTTCAACAAGCCGCCCGTCAGTGCAACGTTACCCAATCCACCATCAGCCGTCAAATTCAAGCATTGGAAGCCGAACTCGGATTGCCCTTGCTGCACCGAACCGCACGGGCGACTTTAACCCTCGGGGGCGAGTGTTTCGTGTTTCGGGCGCGTAAAATTTGTCAGGAATGGGAAACGGCACGGCAAGAACTCAACGACCTGCTCGAAGGCAAGCAATCGGAATTATGCGTGGCGGCAATTCATTCAGTGTGCGCTCACTATTTACCGCCGATTTTGCAGAATTTTTGTCAAGAATATCCCGGCGTACAATTGCGAGTGACGGCTCTGGGAAGCGATCGCGCCTTGAAAGTGTTAAAAGATGGCTTGGTCGATCTTGCCATTGTCATGAACAATCGCTATTTAACCACCAGTCCCGGTATGGTAACCGAGCCGTTGTACGACGAAACCATTGATGTCTTAATGGCAGCCAATCACCCGCTAGCGAGTTACGATCTCGTTCCTTGGCAAGCGCTAACCGACTATCCCCACGCCATTTTTAAAGACGGTTATGGAATGCAGCGATTGGTGCAAGAAATGTTCGCGCGACGGGGTGGTACGCTTAATGCCGCGTTGGAATTAAACTCCCTCGACGCCTTTCGCGGGGTGGTGCGTCAGGGGAATATCATCGCTCTGCTGCCCCAATCTGCCCTGTTGGATGCCGATCGCGATCCGAGTCTCGCCGTGCGACCGATTGCTGCGATGGCAGACGATCGCGGGACTGCGGTTGGCTCGATGCTAACCCGAGAGGTGGTGTTGGTCACGACGCAAGATAGAATGCAGATCCCGCCAATTCGGCGATTTTACCAGCTCGTCCTCGAACAAATGGGGAGCGATCGCGCCCGTGAAGTGCGACGAGATTTCACCCTAAAATTGCAATAATTCAGCCCCAATATCACCACCTATGAGCGATCGATTTCGAGAACTGCTCAAAAAAGTGGGAAGCGGTACCCACACGAGCAAAGATTTAACCCGCCAAGAGGCTGCCGCTGCCACAGACATGATGTTGAGCGGGGAAGCAACCCCTGCCCAGATTGGCGCATTTTTGATGTCCCACCGCATCAAGCGACCCACCGGCGAAGAGTTAGCCGGAATGCTCGATACCTATCGCGCCTGGGGGCAAAGGCTGCAACCGCTACCGGACTCGGATGTCCCCGTGACGGTGCTGGGCTGTCCGTACGACGGGCGATCGCGCACGGCTCCAGTCACGCCAATCACTGCCTTAATTTTAGCGGCGGCGGGCATTCCCGTCTTGCGACACGGCGGCGACGTGATGCCGACCAAGTACGGCGTTCCCGAAGTCGAGATTTGGCAGGGGTTGGGGGTCGATTGGACGGGATTGAGCATCGAGCAGGTTCAGCAGGCGTTCGAGGCGGCGGGGTTGGGATTTGTCTACCTCCCGCAGCATTTTCCCGCAGCGGCGGCGTTGGTTCCCTATCGCGACCAATTGGGCAAACGTCCCCCGATGGCTACGTTAGAGTTAATTTGGTCGCCCTATGGGGGGTCGCCTCACGTGGTGGCGGGGTTCGTGCATCCGCCGACGGAGGGGATGTTGCGCACTGCGTTGGAACTCACGGGCGATCGCTGTTTTACGATGGTGAAAGGGTTAGAAGGCAGTTGCGACCTCTCGCGCGATCGCACGGCGATTATTGGCATTTGCGGTTCGCCGAAAGATCGGTGCAAGCCGACGGCGTGGCAGCGATTGCATTTGGCTCCCCGCGATTACGGTTTGTCGGGGAAAAACGTACCCCTCGAATCGACGCCAGCGTTGGTCGAACAGTTGCGATCGCTTTTGGATGGCAAGCCGGGAGAGTTGATGAAATCTGCCCTGTGGAATGGGGGATTTTACCTGTGGCGGTGTGGCGTTTGCGAAACCCTAGAAGTGGGAATTGCTAAGGCGGAAACGATGTTAGTGGGCGGGGATGCGATGGAGAAATTAAAGCAAATTCAAGGGGCGATCTCCAAAGTTCGCCAATCGACCAATGACTGACATAGCAACACTAATTTTAGCGGGCGGAAAAAGCTCGCGCATGGGACAAGATAAGGCGTTAATTGAAGTAGACGGCACGCCGATTTTGCAGCGGGTTTATCGGGTGGCGAAGGAGTGCAGCGATCGCGTGTACGTGCTGACGCCGTGGCGCGATCGCTATGAGGGAATTTTACCGGAAGATTGTTGTTGGTTGGTCGAATCGAATCCCGGTGGCGGACCGATGAGCGGCTTTGCTCAAGGGTTAGACCAAATTGAGTGCGAGTGGTTGTTATTGCTCGGGTGCGATTTGCCGTTGTTGCGATCGGATATTTTGCAAAATTGGATCGAACGCCTCGATCGTTTACCGAATTCGACGCTAGCGATGGTGCCGAAACAAGCGGCGGGTTGGGAACCGTTGTGCGGCTTTTATCGAAAGGCGATCGCGCCGGAATTAAAGCAATTTATGGAGAGCGGCAGGCGATCGTTTCAGCGGTGGTTGCCGCAGATAGACGTAGAGGCGATCGCGCCGAATTCAGAAGAAGCTTTGATGTTGAAAAATATCAATACGCCGCAAGATTTAGAACGGTTGGGGGAAGGGTAAGATTTGTTACGGCGGCAATTAATCGCCATCACGCACTGCTGTGGAGGTTGAAACATCATTATATTTGCAATGCGTTAAACTCACTATTCTGAATCTCGACTGCTTCACGCCATGCTTGTCACTTTTTCTTGTCCGATCGACCTCAGTAAAATCGAGCTTCAGCCCGGTCAAATGCTAGCGTTACGCGATATCGATTGGTCGGAATTCGAGCGGATTGCGACAGCACTGGGCGATCGCGGACGATCTCGTCTCGCTTATACGAACCAGAGATTAGAACTCCGAATGCCGCTGCCCGAACATGAGAAAATTAAGCGTTTTATTGCCATCATGGTCGAGATTTGGCTAGACGTTCTAGGCTTGGATTGGGAGCCGTATGGTTCGACAACATTTAAGCGACAAGATCGGCAGACAGCCATCGAGCCAGATGATTGTTTCTACATCCAAAATGCAGCGCAAATGACGGGGTTGCGTCGGGTCGATTTGACGGTCGATCCGCCACCAGACTTGGCAATTGAAGTCGATATTACGTCCCCGACGCGATTGGACGCCTACGCACAATTAGGCGTACCCGAGTTGTGGGAATATTGCGATGGAACGGTAGAAATTTTGCAGTTGCGCGAGGGACAATACGAACTATGCGAGCAGAGTTCGGTATTACCGGAAGTGGCAGTTTTGGACGCGATGGACGCCTTTTTACCGCGTTTGGAATCGGAGTCGTCAAGTCGTCTGAAGCGGGAATTTCAACGCTGGGTTCGCGATCGCGGGTCGGGGATGTGAAGACGGCAATTAATTGTCGAAATCGCCATCAAATTGACAACGCTGAGTAAAGCTCACCACAAAGACAGAAAGGACACAAGGCTTTTTGAAAAGTCTACCACTGGATTTTAGGATGACGAGCGATCGCGCATTGACGATAACCCAAATTTTTGCTTCAAAAGGCGATCGAGAATTGGTAATGGTAAGAATAACTTCAGAAGCGGGAGAAAGAAACTCTGTTTTCCCAGTCGGATAACCGCAGGTGGATTGCTTTTAACTAATCGATCGACCAGTTGCTTCGCAAATCGATCGGTGGGGGTTGCATTGATTTGAGAGACTGTGGCGCGTTGTAAAATTCGATCTTGAATCGATTGGTACGCAGAATTCGATTGAAGCGATCCAGAGACTTTCGCCGCCGCATTCTCGCCAAACTGGGACTGAATCGCTCCCGGTTGAACGGTAATTACCTGAATTCCAAACGGCGATAATTCCATTCTCATGGCGTCGCTCAAGGCGTGCAGTGCTGCTTTGGACGCGCAATAGGCACCTGCAAATGGCGTTGGGATAATGCCAGAAATACTGCCCGTATTGACGATAATTCCGCTACCGCGATCGCGCATTGAGGGAAAGACTTTGCGAGCTAACGCCAGAGGTGCGATCGCATTGGTTTGAAATTGCGAGAGTAAATCCGAATTAGAGAGTTCGATCGCCGGTTTCATGAGTCCAAATCCGGCATTGTTAATCAGAATATCGATTTTTCCTTCTCGTTTTAGAATGGTTTCGACGACGCGATCGATATCGTCGGAATTGTTAACGTCCAGCCGTTCCGTCAAAATGCCTTCAGACTGTAATGATTCGAGCGATTCGATACGCCTTGCGGTTGCAACAACGCGATCGCCTCTTTGATGAAATTCGCGACAAAGCGCGTCACCAATCCCTGAAGAACAGCCAGTAATTAAAACAACGCGATCGGTTAAAACCATAAGTTGATATCAAAATTTAATAACGTCTTGAGGTAACAAATGATACTTTAAATGTTGGGTTTCCTGCGTCAATCCAACCTACGAAAATTGTATTGGCTAGCTCGCGGAAAAATCTGTTTCCTCAATCAGCCGACGCAGCATCATCCATTCCGGTAACCACTCCCAGACGCGATCGAGGCGTTCGAGGCGGCTAACAATTTTTTCCAGAAAAAATTCTTCTGGAGCATATTCTGAATTTGTTGGCGGCTCAAATTCAAACTTGATTAAATCGTGTCTCATTGCATACAGTAAATCTTTCCCTGCAAAGTAGTACAAATAACTTTTAAATCGCGATCCGCCGGGTTGACACTCAGACCGTAACGTGTTGAATTTGTCCAAAACATCTTCTTTGGAAATGAGACGATCCTTGCCATATTCTCGTACAATTTCATCAATTTTGACTTGACAAGCTTTTTTGCCAAGTTTCTGAGGAAAGTAATGTCCTTGTCTCACCGCTTCCCCCCAAAAGTTCTTAAATTGTTCGCACGCTAATGCCGTTCTTGTGGCTGAATACGTTGCAATCGTTTCGGCGGCTCGATCTAAAGCATTTTGATAGTCGTCGCGTGCAGGTGCTTTATTTCCTAATGCTCTTTGGACAACTGCTGGATCGATTAAATAGTTTTCAATTTCCTTTCTTTCCCACGACCAACCTACCCATACACCATCGTATGTATATCGAACGGGTGCTTCGTAGAGGTTGAAATTACGACAATCAAAATCGCGATCGACGAGACAGGCTAAATTTGGATTTCTACGTCGGTCGGCGATAATACTGCTCAGCAAATTTGGGGTTTTACCTCCCAGGGGACGAATATCGCATTCAGGTAGCAGTTGGCGAATGACGCGATTATCAATACTTTTATAATTCCCCTCACAATACAGAGCAGTTACAGGCAAAGTTTTCCTCCCGAGAAACGGTAAGTTTCGCTTTCGCCAACTACATTGCTAACTGATTCAGAGTGAGTCGTTATAAAAAACTGGCACGTTGGCTCAATTTTTATCAGTTGCGAGACAAAGTATTGAGCGAGAGGTGGATGTAAATTGAGATCGACTTCATCAATTAAGACAACTGAATAAGCAATCTGTTGTCGGACAAATGTATACAGCATTGGAAAAATAGATTGCTCTCCCGCCGACATCTCGGCAATATCGTAAGTTCTATATCCATCATTCAGAATGAAATACGTTTCGTCCTCCGTTGCAGAGTCCTGGCTGGGAAGTTGTTCTAACCCTGAAAACGAGCGAGTGGGAAATACCTGTTTGTAAAGTCTTTCCAAATGCAATAGATAGCTGTTGGAATAATCGCCAATTCCAGATTCTTGCTTTTGACGCCAATCGACGAGATATTGGCGTAACTGTCCGACACCCGCATAAAAACGACCTTCTCGACTACTATCCTGAACTTTGTCTCCACGATTATCTTGACTAGAACTCAATGCTAAATTTCGGAATTGATCGAACCAGAAAATCCCTGGGAGCTTCGCAAAGTACGAGCGAATGGATTGTTCGCCTTTGTTAATAAACCACTGAGCATAATAGCGTCCCCGAAACTGAGCGCGTTCTGACTCGTTTTCTCCAGCTTGCCAATAATCGCCGCTTAAGAGAAGGCGAACCCTTTGGCGATCTCCAGGTTCGACAAAGCTGTTGCGGTTTCTAAATTCTGGCGGTTGAGCGTCGTACCATTTCCGCGCGATTTCGCGAGTTGCATCGAGTTCTTCCGGTTGAAACAAAACTTGCATTTCAATTCGAGGCGATCCCCATCTCCAATAGCGACCTGGAAGAAATCCAATCCAGTTAAACGCGGAAATATCTTGAATTTTACCGGTTGCAAGAGCCAGTGGAAGCGCGATCGCTTGTAAGAGCGTGGTTTTACCGCTTCCGTTATCGCCAAGGATTAAATAGCGATCGCTCACTTCATCCAAAATTTTATTTTTAAAGGTAATTTCTAAATCCTGAAACTTCTTAAAGTTTTGGATATAAATAGACTCGACCTTCATCATTCCCGCTCCAGTTCAAAACCGAATATCGCTGCTTCCCATCTCCCCATCACTCTCGCGCGCGCAACCAATCCCGTCCCAACCGAATTGTCACGTCCGAGTCGAGATCGCCAGTAGACATGGCGCGAACGTCCCCTATTCCGAGAATCGACTGCAACTGTTGGGCTGCCTCCAAATTCCCCTGTTGGGCGATAATGTGGGTACGGTGGTGGCGATCCGACCAATCTGGCGCGATGTAAACGTCTTCAATTCCTCGTTCGAGTAAGAAATCGAGTAATTGCTCGCTGGCGTCGGGGTTGTCGGTGGCATTTTGAATGGCGACGCTCACCGTGGCGGGAGCATTGGCGTCGGCTGGGTCAATATTGTCTGGAAAAGGGCGATCGAAATACTGGTGCAACACCTGCGCCTGTTGCATGGCGTCGGGAATCCAGTAGCTGCTCCCGTATTCCCCAAAGGTACTGAAGCGACCGGGAAGCAAGACCATGCGAAACGCATCGGCGTCCAACTTCAACCCGTAACGCGCCAGCGCCACGATTTCCTTCCAGCGCAGATCCGTATCGATGTATTTTTGCATCACCCGGACGATATCGGGAAGGTGGGGTAAGACAGCGGGATCCTTGAGACGATCGCGCAGTGCTTTCAACAAGGCTTGCTGGCGTTGGACGCGACCGATATCGCCGTATTTTCCCTGGCGGTATTTGGCGAATTGCTGCGCCTGAGAGCCGTCGAGGGTTTGCCATCCCGCCTCTAGATCGATTTCGAGTTGCTGCGCGCGATCGACGTAGGACATGGGATAGGGGACGAACACCTCGATTCCGCCGACGAGATCCACCAATTCCACGAACGCCTCGGTATTGATGCGAATGTAGCCGTCGAGGGGTAAGCCGCCGAGGGATTGGCTGACGGTTTCCATCGCCAGGTCTGCACCGCCGTCTCGGTTGGCTTCGTTCATTTTCCCGGTTCCGAATCCCGGAATTTCGACGCGGGTATCGCGGGGAATCGAGAGCAAGCTGAGGGACTCGTCAGTGGAATCGAACCGGACGACCAAGACGGTATCGCTGCGTCCGGCGAAAATTTCGGGGGAATCGGGAGACACGTCGGGAACGCGATCCACTCCCAACACGAGCAGGTTGACGGGTCGGGAAAGCCGGTAGCCGAAACGGTCGAGCCAAGAGGGAGATTGCGATCGCTCCACTGGCGTCCCCGGAAACGGAACCACCAACGCCGCGATCGCGCCGAGTCCCGCCGAGAGGGTGGCGGTCGCTGCCAAGATTATCCCCCATCCCAGGCGGCGTTTGGGCGGTTTGGAGGGAATACTGGGAACGAGGGATGCACTCGGATAGGTTGGAGTGTCCGCTGGTCTGGGATTGGTGCGATGGAATGCCATAACCCGCGATCGCGGCAAAACGTGAAATTTAGGTCAAAGCGATTATAACGCGAGCCAAATTGTCGGGATAGAACCGAGCGATTTTGAAGGAAAATGAGTAGGATCGTACAGATCCAAATGCAGTCGGTCTGGCACAAAAACCCATGAGTCACTTGGCAATTCCCGTAATTCTAGCAGGCGGTAAGGGCGAGCGATTTTGGCCCCTCTCTCGCGCGCACCGACCCAAACAGTTCCTGCATTTAGACGGTAGCGATCGCAGTTTGATTCGCGCCACCGCAGAACGCTTGCTTCCCCTCACCAGCGGTTGGGATGGCTTGTGGGTCGTCACCGGCGAGCATTTAGAACAGGGAATTCAAGAGCATTTACCCGAAATTCCCGCCGACAATGTCTTGCTCGAACCCCAAGGACGGGATACGGCGCCGGCGGTAGCGTGGACGGTCATCGAAATTATCAAGCGGTACGGCGAAGACGCGGTGGTGGGATTTTTCCCCGCCGACCACTGGATCGAGGATCGCCAAGCCTTCGAGAATACTTTTAAAGCAGCGGTGGACGTGGCACAATCCCGTCAGGCGATCGTGACGCTGGGGTTGAAACCGACCTATGCGGCGACAGGATACGGCTATATCGAACAGGGTCAACTGTTGGGTAAGTTTGGCGACTTTCCGGCGTACCAAGTGAATCGATTTACCGAAAAACCCGATCGCGACACCGCCGAAACCTTTATCGCCACCAACCGCTATAGCTGGAATAGCGGGATTTTCATCTTCCGCGCCGGGGTGATGCTCTCGCAACTGCGCCAGTACGTCCCGGAGTTGGTCGAACAGCTAGAACGCGACGGCGTTGCAGCCTATCCCCACTTACCCAAGATTAGCCTCGATTACGCCGTAATGGAGAACACCGACCTCGCCACCGTGCTACCGGTATCGTTCGGGTGGGACGACTTGGGGGACTGGAACGCCATCGAGCGACTGCTGCACCCGGACAAACCCAACGTCGAACTCGCCAACCATCTGGGATTGGATACTCAAGGCGCGATCGTCTATGCGAGCGATCGCAGTGAATTAATCGTCACCATCGGATTAGAAGACACGATCGTCGTGCGCGATCGCGATGTAACGCTTATCGTAAAGAAAGACCGCTCGCAAGACATCAAGCAGGTTCTCAAGACCTTGAAGCAAGATCCGAAATACCAACACTTGCTTTAACGCTGGGTATCGAGCGAGTGGCTGACGTTTGTTCACCTTGGTTCCCATTCGCGATCGCCAATCTATGATTTCAAGTCTCGCTCAAACGAGTTCCCGCCAGCGCGAAATTGCCGAAGTTGTCCTGCGTAACGGCTGGGACTACATGCGCCGCCTGTTGTCCGGGGGAAAGACCGACGAACCCGAACTCCCCCCACCCACGGTGCTGCGTAACATTTTGGTGGATTTGGGACCGGTTTACGTCAAATTCGGGCAATTACTCAGTACCCGTCCCGAACTACTTCCCCCCGAGTACATCGAGGAACTCAGTCACTTACAAGCCAACGTTCCCCCCGTCGATTGGCCCGAAATCGAAACCTCGTTGCGCCAAGAGATCGGTCAATCCCTCGAAAACGTATTCTCGCGGGTCGAACGCCATCCCGTCGCGGCGGGATCGATCGCTCAAACTCACAAAGCCACGTTAAAAGACGGTCGGGAAGTGGCGCTCAAAATCCAGCGACCGGGACTCGATCGCGTGGTGGATCGCGATATCGCCTTAATTCGAAGCGTCGCCGATTTAGTGTCGGGGACGGAATTCGGCAAATATTACGACGTGGTTTCCCTCGCCGACGAATTCGCCAATGCCCTTGAGAGCGAGTTAAACTTCACCAAAGAGGCGAGCTACACCGACCAACTGCGGCGCAATCTGTCTAAGAGTCAGTGGTTCGATCCCGATCGCCTGGTGGTTCCCGAAATTATTTGGTCCCTGACCACCGGTAAGCTGTTGGTGATGCAATGGCTGCAAGGGAAACCGCTGTTGAAAGCCGAGATTCAACCCGATGCGAATGGAAGCACGGACGCCACCCGAGCCGAGGTGACCACGCTCCTCTTCCGCGCCTTCTTGCAACAGTTATATGTCGATGGCTTCTTCCACGCCGACCCTCACCCCGGTAACTTGTTCTATCTCGATGACGGTCGCGTCGCTTTGCTCGACTGTGGGATGTCCGGTCGCCTGGATCCGCGCACCCAAGGGACGTTAATCGAGATTATCCTGGCGATGGTCAGCCAAGATTCCCTGCGGTGTACCCAACTGACGCTGCAACTGGCGCAACCGGTGCGTCCGGTGAATTTCGTGTCGCTCCAAAACGATTACGATCGCCTGCTGCGCAAGTATTACAATTTGAGCCTGTCGGAAATTAATTTCAGCGAGGCGTTTTACGAAGTGCTGCAAGCGGCGCGACGCAATCACCTGCGCTGGCCCAGTAATTTAGGATTGTACGCCAAAGCGCTGGCAAATTTGGAGGGGGTCGCCAGAGAGTTTTATCCCAAGATTAATTTATTGGATGAAATTCAACCGTTGCTGAGGGATTTGTTGCAGCGACAGTTACTCGGCGACGACCCGATGCGATCGCTATTGAGAACGGGATTGGAGTTGCGCAACCTGTCCATGCAAACCCCGCGCCAACTCGATTTTCTCCTAGAGCGCATGAGTACGGAAAGTCTCAAGTGGAATTTGACCTTAAGCGATCTCGATGGGGTGCGCCGCACCCTAGACGATTCGGCGAACCGCCTGTCGTTTAGTATCGTGGTCGGCTCGCTAATTGTCGGTGCGGCAATTATTTTCTCGAAGGAGCAGACAACGCAACTGTTTTGGGTCAGCAATGCCCTATTTTGGGCGGCGAGTTTGCTGGGAATTTGGTTGATTGTCAGCATCCTGCGATCGGGACGGTTGAAGTAGATTAAGTTGTGTCATTTCAGTCGGGTGGGGATTGCCGATCGATTGGCAATAGAGTCGATCCCACCTTCCCATCAAATTTTAGGCAGTCTACAATCGGATTTCCTATAAAACGTTTCGGATTTCGAAATCAGCGAGATGATAAGGTAGGCAGTTTGCCCACCCTATGAGTTTGATTTTTGCATTATTTCTCGCTGTCCCCGCCAACGCCAAACCAGTCCCATCGGGCGAGAATTTCACCACCGACGCATTGGCACCGCGTCCGATAAGATTGCCCAAAAACGTGCCGTCTCGATGGCATTGTTTTCAAAACTTGCGCGCCAATTTCGTCACATAAATCGCGATCGCTCGGGGCAACCGTGGCATTGGTTTTGAGATAGTCGCCAATCCAATTGCAGCCGCGAACCAACACGCGATCGATATCCAAAACCTGCTCCAAATCCCACACGATCGCCATTTCGTTATCGTGAGCCGACACGATCGAGCGACCGTCCGGCGAAAAATCCAGATCGCTTACGCCTTCAGCACTCCCCGGAAGCGTTGTCACTAATTCCCCATCTCGCGTCCACAGTTTCACCGTGCTATCCCAACTGGCTGAGGCTAAAAATTGACCGTTGGGATGAAATGCCACGGCTCGCACGCGATTGTCGTGTCCCCGGATCGTTTTCACCAGACTTCCATCTCGCCGCCACAACCTTACCGTGCGATCGCGCGCCGCTGAAGCCAGGATTTCTCCATCCGGACTGAACGCCACCTCGTACACCGTATCGGTATGTCCGTTCAGCGTTGTCAGGGGTTCCCCTTGGCGCGTCCACAACCGTACCGTTTCGTCGCGACTCGCCGAAGCAATTAACGTTCCATCCGGACTGAAGGTAACGCTATTGACATCCTCCCCGTGTCCCTCCAGAGTCGCCACCTCCGTCCCATCCACGCGCCACAGGCGAATCGTATCGTCGTCGCTCGCCGTTGCCAGCAATTGACCGTCGGGACTGAATGAAATTTGATTGATTCCCCCGTCGTGGCGATCCAACACCAGTAACTCTCGACCGTCGAGGCTCCATAACTTCGCGGTGCCATCCCAACTCGCCGTGGCGATGGTTTGTCCGTCGGGACTGAATTCGATCCCTAAAATCATTTCCTCGTGAGCTGCAAACATTCGCACCAAGTTGCCATCCGGTTGCCATAGCCGCATCGTGGCATCTTTCCCCCCAGAGGCAACGAGTTGACCCCCCGGTGCAAACGCCACGGCGGTGACCGCATCGCGATGACCTTCGAGCCGTTGCACTCCGTCGCGATCGCGCTTCCACAGTTTCACCGTACCATCGTTACCGCTAGAGACCATCAACCGACCGTCCGGACTGATATCGACGCTCCAGACCCGTCCGTTGTGGTCGCCGAAGGTTTGGATGACATTGCTCGTTTTGAGTTTCCAGAGTTTCACCGTTCCGTCGTCGCTGGGAGACGCCAGCAGTTCGCCGCTGGGAGCGATCGCGATTCGGTTGACATCTGCTTTGTGTCCCTGCAAGGTGTTGCTGAGGGTGGGGTGAGCAGGATTTTCGACGTTCCACACCTGGATGCTATTGTCATCGCTGGCAGAAAACAGCCGGGTTCCGTCGGGAGAGAAGAGGACTTCGTTCACGTCATCGACGTGTTTGGAGATAACCGTGACTAAGGTGCCATCTCGCCGCCACAGCCGAATCTGGTTCCCCCACCCCCCCGAGGCAATCAGTTGACCGTCCGGGGAGAAGGTCAGTGCGTAGATGACATCTTTGTGTCCCGAGAGGGTGGCAACCCGCGTGCCATCTCGCCGCCAGAGGATAATATCGCGATCGCTCCCTCCCGAGGCAATCAATTCGCCGTCGGGAGAGAAGGCGACCTCGTAAATGCTATCGGTATGACCCTTAAACGTGCGAACTAGGGTGCCGTCGGGTCGCCACAACTTCACCGTATTGTCGTCGCTCCCCGATACGAGCCATTCACCGTCGGCGGAAAAGTCGATGCTGAAAATGCCTTTGGCATGTCCGGTCAGGGTGTCGAGCAAGCTGCCATCGAGTCCCCACAGCTTCATGGTGCCGTCCCAACTCGCCGAAGCGACAATTTTGCCGTCGGGACTGAATTTGACCTGATACACGGCTTCCTGGTGTCCGGCGAAGGAGTTGACCGCGCGCACGCCGTAGGTGGTCTGTCGCAACACTTGCTCGACGAAGCGTTGCACTTGGGGGTCGGTGCGATCCAGTTGGCGCAGGCGAACGGTGGCTTTAATCGCCTCTTTGAGCGCTTCCAGGCGGCGGTTGAGGGCAAAGAGTGCTTCGGCGGAAGTCGCGGTTGCCCGAATTTCGCTGAGTTTGGCTCTGCGAGCTTCCCGACGCGCCTGTCGTTCGGCTCTGACGGCACTGCGATACTGCCAAAAGGTCGTCACTCCCAATCCGGCGGTGACGGCTAAAATCAGGGTGACGGCACCGAGCAGGATGCGTTGCAATCGAGCGGTTTTTTGCTCTTGTTGCAAGCGAGCTTCAATGGCGCGAGTGCGTTCGGCTTCTAAGGCTTGTTGGACTTCTTGGCGATCGCATTCTTGAGAGGCGGTGAGAAACTGATAGTCGAGATCGCTGAGGCTCTTGGATTGCGCCCAGGTTTGGGCATCTTGCAGGGCTTGTCCGCGCAGCAGTCGCGATGTATCTTCGCAGTCAGAGGCAATCCAGGCGTTGAAGGCTTGGGAGTAGGGGCGCAAAAAGGCAAGTTGTCGATCGACCCATTCCTCGTTAAAAATGGCGCGGTAAATCCGATTTCGCACGGCGAGATAGCCGTTTTGCTTGACGACTAGACTGCTGAAAAGCAGGTCGATTTTTTCGGTCGAATCGTCGGCGGTTACGGGAATGCCGTAGAGGATTTTTTGGTAGAGTCCCAACATCCGCTCGGCATATTTTTGGTTGCGCAAGATGCGATCGCGAATGGTTCGGAAGTGTTCGGGTTCGTCTTGCACTTCCCAGTTTTCAATCAGGTGCGATCGCGCGATGGAATCGATGTAGGCGACTTCGCTTCCCGCTGCAATTTTTAATCCGGTAATATCGATGATTTGACAGAATTTTTGGGTTAAAAAGGGTTGTCCGTTCGTCCAGTCGAGAATGCACGCCAGCACGGTTTTGGGATCCTCGGCGCGATCGCGCAATCCGGTGGCTAAAGGCTCGATTTCGGCAAGGGTAAACCCTTTCAAGTCGATGGCGGTGCCGATATTAAACGGGGTGCGCCGCTTGTCGCGCATTAAATCCGATGGCGTGGCGACGCCGAAAATGGCGAAAGCGATGCGTTGGTAGTTGGGGTTGACCGTGCGCTGGTTGTAGCAAAATCGAATTAAGGCAAAGAAATCGTCAACGGAAAAGTTAAGACCGAGAATGCTATCGATTTCGTCGATAAAAATAACAATATACTCTTGAGAGACCTGGGACAGAAGGATATCTTCAATAAACAAACTAAGACGTTGGGGCAGCGAAACGTCTTCGAGTTGATTCCACCAGCCTTTAAAATTAAATTTTCCAAATAGTTGCAAGCCCCGCAACAGTTCGACTAAGATACCTTTATACCACTGTTGAACGGTAATATTTTCGCTGCCGATGCGAGTCATGTCCAAACTGGCACAGCGAACTCCATCGGCTTCCAGGCGCGATCGCGTGCGAACCATCAGGGATGATTTTCCCATCTGGCGGCAGTTGAGGACGTAGCAAAACTCGCC
>CAYQUF010000014.1:3393-20107 GCA_964420595.1 uncultured bacterium | reverse complement strand
TAATTCTTCTAGAGTGCGAATTTGTTGTAAATCCCATAAAATTACCACCTTATCGTCTCCACCCGAGAGCAAATAGTTACCATTAGGAGAAAATACGATACTGTTGACCGTGCTGCGATGACCGGGAAGGGTAGCGAGCAGTTCCCCCTCCAGGGTCCACCACTTCACCGTATTGTCCGCGCCGCCAGTGGCAAACGTCCGACCGTCTGGTGCAAATGCCACCCGCGTCAACCCGTTGGATCGCCCTTGAATCGTTCTGATTAACCTCCCATCCAGCGCCCACAGTTTAATCGTGTCATCCCAACTGACTGACGCCAGCAGATCGCCTTGGGGACTAAACGCCGTTCCCCACACTGCCGCTTTTTCGCCGTGTAAAGTTGCGACCAACTCTAGAGGGGGTTTTGAGGTTTTATCCCATTTCCACAGCTTCACCGTCCCGTCTTCGCTGGCAGAGGCGATAAATCGACCGTCGGGACTAAAATCGAGGTCCCAAATCCGCTCTTCGTGCGCTCTCACCTCATGCAACTGGGTGCCGTCGGTGCGCCAAAACTTCACCATCATGTCATCGCCTCCAGAGGCAATGGTAGAGCCATCGGGACTGACAGCAATCGCCCAGATCGTGCCGTCGTGGGCGTAAAATTCCTCGATCGCTTGAGGGTTTATACGATCGCTTCTAGGGGATAGGTCAAACTTGCGGATCTGGCGATCGCCCCCGGCGACTAAGATTTGACTGTCGGGGGAAAAACCGATATCGCCAACAAACGGACTCAATTGAGTCATTGGCGTTCCGTCAAGATTCCACAAACGGACGCTATTGTCCTCCGAAGTCGAAACGATCGTCCGACTGTCGGGACTGACCTCGATACTCCAAACCGTATCTTCATGTCCGTACATGGGATAGAGCAAATTGGTGTTGCGCCGCCATAGTTTCACCGTACTGTCGTCGCTGGCTGAAGCTGCCATCAATCCATTAGCACTGAGAGCGACATCTCGAATTGCACCGCGATGTTCTTTTAACGTCCGCAAGAAGGTGCCGTCTGACTTCCACAGCCGCACCACCCTGTCTTTCCCGCTGGCAGCAATATATGCGCCGTTGTCGCTGCAATCGACCCCGAGCATGGGAGCGGGGGTGTCGAAGGTGGCAATCGGGGTGCCGTCGGCTTGCCACAAGCTCACGGTGCGATCGGAACTGACCGAAACCAGTCGGGGTGCTTCGGAAACGGCTTCCGACGAAGGCGGACAAAAGGCAACATCCCAAACCGCCGCCTCACGATCGCTAAGAGTGCGACGCAAGCGACCGTCGAGACTCCATAACTTAATCGTGAAATTAGTGCCAGCAGTGGCCAAGGTGTTGCCGTCGGGACTGAACGCCACGCTCCAGGGAACAGTTTGTCGGGTTTGTAGGGTTTGCAGCAGTTGGGGTTTGCTGCTGGAAACGTCCCACAGTTTCGCCGTATCGTCCCCACTTGAGGAAGCAACGATATTCCCGTCGGGATGAAACGCCACCCCCCACACGGGTCCCGCATGAGCTTGCCACGCTGCGATTTGGGTACCGTCGATGCCCCACAGGCGAACCTTCCCGTCTAAACTACCAGTGACGATGCGGCGGCTGTCGGGGGAGAAGGCAACGCGAAACACGGTAGCGTCGTGGGGTAAGGTATGGAGCAGGGTACCGTCTCGCCGCCAGAGTTTGGCGGTTTTGTCGTTGCTTCCAGTGATGATATAGCGATCGTCGGCGCTGATATCGACGGTAAGGACGCCACCGTCGTGACCGATGAGGCGGTTGAATTCGTTGGTGCCGTAGACGGCTTGTCGCAATACGGCATCGGCGCGTTCGCGCAGGGAGTCGTCGGGGTTGTTCAGTCGTTGCAAGCCGCGTTGGGCTTTAATGGCGTCGATCAGGGCGTCTAACTGGCGGTTGGAGGCAAATAAGGCATCGGAAGAGGAGGCGATCGCTTCGATGTTGCTAATTTGAGCTTGGCGGTACTGGTTGAAGGCAAAAATGCCCAACCCAGAGGCGAAGAGAAAGGCACACCCGATCGCGCCGAGTAAGGAACGCTGCAACCGGGCAATTTTGCGCTCGCGATCCAGTCGAAGGGCGATTTCGCGGGCGTTGGAGGCTTCCAGCCGCTGTTGCGTCTCTTGACGATCGCGTCGTTCGCTGGCGGCTAAATAGTGATAGTCGCGATCGCTGAGGCTCTTGTTGCTTGCCCATTTTTGAGCGTCGGCTAAAGCTTTGCCCCGCAACAGGCGGGATTCGTCGGTTTGTCCGGAGGCGATCCAGGCGTTGAAGGTTTCGGCATAGGGTCGCAGGCGATCCAGGTGAGAAATGACCCAATCGGCGTTGAAGACTTCGCGGTAAATCCGGTTTTTCACCACTAAGTTGCCATTGTGCGACGTAACCAATCCGCTGAGTAAGAGTTCGATGTGGTCTGAGTTACCCTGGTTGGCAATTGGGCGATCGTGCAGGATGGACTGGTACAGACCCAACAGGCGGCTGGCGCGGCGTTCGTCTCGCAATAGGCGATCGCGGATGGTGCGCAAGTGTTCTGGTTCGTCTTGCATCGCCCAGTTGCGAATGATGCGATCGCGGACTAAGGATTCGATCCAAAAGGCTTCAGTTCCCTTGGCGATTGCAAACGGCCGGTTTGGTACGGCGTCAAGGCTGACTAAAGTCACCAAACGACACAGTTTTTGGGTTAAAAAGGGTTGTCCGTCGGTCCAGGCTAAAATTTCGGTCAAGACGGTGTCGGGATTGCTGGCAACTCGTTCTAAACCGGGAAGGAGCGGTTGCACTTGCGATCGGGTGAAGTTGGGCAGATCGATGCTGCGACCGATGTTAAAAGGGGTGCGTTGTTTGTCTTGAATTAAATCCGATGGCGTAGCAACTCCAAAAATCGCAAACGTGAGGCGGTTGTATTCGGGATTAATGGTTCTTTGGTTGTAACAAAACCGAATCCAGGCAAAAAAGTCATCAACTGAAAAATTTAAACTGAGAATGCTATCGATTTCATCGACAAAAATAACAATTGATTGTTTTCCAAGGGCGGCAAATAAAACATCTTCAATGAAGTTTCCCAGCCGCTGCGGCAGCGAAATGTTCTCTTGCTCGTTCCACCAACCCTTGAGGTTAAACGTCCCGACCAACTGGAAACTGCGCCACAATTCTGCAATGATGCCTTTGTACCACTGCAACGGCGAAATCGTTTCGCTGCCAAGGCGCGTCATGTCGAGAGTGGCACAGTAAAATCCATCTTGCTCTAGGCGATCGCGCGCGCGCACGAGCAACGAGGATTTTCCCACTTGGCGACAGTTAAAGGCATAGCAAAACTCGCCATTGTTCAAGGCTTCGTAGAGTTCGCGATCTGCCAAACGTTCGACATAGGTCGGGGCGTCGCTGCGCAAACTTCCGCCCACGTGATAGCGATATTGACTCATCAACGGTTGGATGGCATGGTTCTACAAAATCATCCGAATCGGGCACTTCGGTTCATTCTAGTATCCCCTCTTTTTGCAGAGATTAGACAGGCGAGGGAGTACTGGCAATATTTTCGGGCGATCGTCACAATTAACGCTGGCTTGGGGCACACAAATCGCGATCGCGTCGGTCTAATTCCGGATTGTGACGCAAATAATCTGCTGCCAACCGACACCCGTAGGCAAACTCGTCCAACGCCAGCACGGCGTCAACATTCCACAACACGATGCCCCAATCGTCGCCTCCCGATACCATCCAGCGACTGTCGGGAGAAAACGCGACGATCCGCACGGGTTCGCGGTGTCTGGCGAGGGTTTTGAGTTCGATTCCCTCCCGATTCCACAGTTTGACGGTGCGATCCCAACTCGCTGTGGCGATCGAGCGACCGTCAGGAGAAAATACCACCTTATCGACAATTCCGTTGTGATTGTCTAAGGTTATCGTGCCATCGCCTTCGACTTGCCACAACTTCGCCGTTCCGTCGGTACTCGCCGAAGCAATGGTGCTGCCATCGGGAGAAAAGGCAACGCCCCAAACCGCACCCCGATGACCGGAAAACACCCGTAACAGGGTGCCGTCTACGTGCCACAGGCGCACTAATTTGTCCTCGCTCCCGGTAACGAAGGTGCGACCGTCGGGAGAAAAGGCGATCGCGCCAACCGATTCGGCATAATCGTCAAAGACGCGCACCAACTTCCCCTGGCGGTTCCACAGTTTGACGGTATTGTCGTTCCCCGCCGAAACCAATCGGGTGCCATCGGGGGAAAAGGCAATTTGATTCACCCCCAGCGGATGCGCTCGAAACGATCGCCTCAAACGACCGTCGGCGGCGCTCCAGAACCGAATGGTTTCGTCCCAGCTCCCGGTGGCGAGGAGCGTCCCGTCCGGCGAGAATGCCGTTCCGATAACTGCCGCGTCGTGTCCGTCGAGGGTTCGCACTAGCGTCCCGTCGAGCTGCCACAGGTGAACCGTTCCGTCCCAACTGCTCGACACCAATCGCTGGCTGTCGGGGGAGAACGACAGGGTTCGCACTTCGCTGCGGTGTGCCTGCAAGACTCGCAAAAACGGACTCGACACTTGCCATAACTTCACTTCCCCGTCGAATCCCGCCGAGACGAGGGTGCGACCGTCGGGGGAAAACGAAATGCCGCTGACCGACGCGCCGTGACCCTGGAAGGTTTGCAATTGCCGACCGTCGAGACTCCACAACCGCACGGTTTTGTCCCAACTGCCAGATGCCACGATTTTGCCGTTGGGAGAAAAGGCGACGGCTAAAATGCTGGATTCGTGGCGACCGAGAACGCTAGACTCGCCAGTGTCGAGGTTCCACAACCGCACGAGGCGATCGTTTCCCCCCGAGGCGAGAGAGCGACCGTCGGGAGAGAAGGCTAGGGCGATGATTGCGGACTCGTGAGCGGTGAGGGTTTCGAGCAATTCGCCGCCGACCGACCAGAGTTTGATGGCGCGATCGTTGCTGGCAGAGGCGATGGTTTTGCCGTCGGGAGAAAAGGCAACTTGTCGCACTTGAGCGCGATGGTCGATAAAGGTGTGGACTAAGGTACCGTCGGGTTGCCACAGTTTGACGCGGCTGTCGCTGCTGGCACTGGCGAGGAAGCGACCGTCGGGAGAAAACGCCAGATCCCAAATTTCTTGGTCATGTGCCTCGAACTCCCCTTGCAAGCGACCGTTGTAGTCGAGAATGCGAACCCGACCGTTGCTGGTGGCGGTGGCGATCGCGCGTTGGTCGGGAGAAAAGGCGATCGCCCGCAGTTCCCCTCCCGGTTGGACGATGGTGTGGCGCAAGCGACCGTGGCGATCCCAGATCCGGATGGTTCCGCTTTGGCTGACCGTGGCGATGGCGCGACCGTCGGGACTAACATCGATGTCCCAAACGCGGGTGGTGTTGCCGCTGAGACGATTGTATTCGGTCGCGCCGTACGTGGCTTGGCGCAAGGCAGCATTGACCTTGGCTTCGATTTGCCCGTCTACCCCACCCAAGCGTCGTACTTCGGATTTGGCTCGAATGGCTTGAATCAGGGCGTCCAGGCTGCGATCGGAGGCAAAATGGGCGATCGCGGAGGCGGCGAGAACTTCAATTTCGCGAATTCTGGCTTCTCGCTCGCTGTGTTGGGCTTGGCGGTATTGCCAGTATGCCACGCTTCCCAGTCCGGAGGCGGCGAGGAAGGCAAAGGTGAGGGTTCCCAGGAGCAGGCGTTGCAGTTTGGCGGCTTTGCGTTCTTGGGCGAGTTTGGCTTCGACGGCGACGAGTTTTTCGGCTTCTAAGGCTTGCTGGACTTCTTGGCGATCGCACTCTTCGCTAGCGGAGAGAAACTGATAGTCGAGATCGCTGAGGCTTTTTCCGTGCGACCATTGTTGGGCGTCGTGCAGAGCTTGTCCGCGCAACAGGCGAGAGCGATCGGTTTGTCCCGAGGCAATCCAGGCGTCAAAGCTTTGGGAGTACGGACGCAGGCGATCGAGTTGCTGTTGTACCCAGTTGTTGTTAAAAACTTCGCGATAAATCCGGTTGCGAATTTGAAGCCGACCGTTGTGTTTGACGGCAATTCCCGATAGCACCAGTTCGATTTGTTCGCGGCTGTCGTCGGCGGGAAGGCTGCGCGAGAGCAGGGTTTGGTAAATGCCGAGCAACCGCGCCAAACGGGTTGGGTCGAACAGCAGGCGATCGCGAATGGTACGCAAATGCTCCGGTTCGTCTTGCGATTCCCACTTGCTGACAATGCGGGTTTGCACCAGGGATTCGACCCAAAACGCTTCGGTGCCCGGCGCGATCGCCTGGCTGTCGGGGATTTGGGTCGAGCGAACCAGCAGATCGCATAATTTTTGGGTGAGAAATGGCTGTCCGCCCGTCCAGTCTAAAATTTCGAGTAAGGCGGCTTTGGGATTGCAAACGCGAAATTCAATTCCAGCGACCAGCGGTGCAATGCCATCGGCACTGAAGCCTTGCAGTTCGATCGCCCGACCGATGTTAAAGGGGGTACGGGTTTTATCGAGAATTAAATCTGAAGGGGTGGCGACGCCGGAAATGGCAAAGGTCAACCGCCGGTAATCCGGATCGATCGCCCGTTGGTTGTAGCAAAATCGAATAAAGGCAAAAAAATCATCAACGTTAAAATTTAGACTTAAAATACTGTCAATTTCGTCAATAAAAATAACGAGGCGATCGCGTGGAAATTGAACGAATAAGACATCTTCAATGAAATTGCCTAACTGTTGCAGCAGCGAACTGCCTTCAGTTTCAGCCCGCCACTGTTTGAAATTGACTTTCCCTAACAGTTGGAACCCACGCCACAAGTCCACCACCAACCCTTTATACCACTGCACGGGAGACACGTTTTCGCTCCCGATTCGAGTCATGTCGAGGGTGGCGCACTTAAAGCCATGACGTTGCAGCCGCGATCGCGTTCGCACCAGTAACGAGGATTTACCCATCTGGCGGGAGTTGAGAACATAACAAAATTCGCCGCGCTCCAGTGCCTCGTAGAAATCTCGATCGGCTCTTCGTTCGACATAACTGGGGGCGTCGCTGCTTAAACTGCCGCCAACTTGGTATTGAGATCGAGGCATCATTGATGAAGCAAGCTCGGCAACTTTCGTACGGCTCGATCGGGCTGACTTGACTTCGATTGAGTGCGCCGCCAATCGTTCTTGATTCTAATGTAGCCTTCCCGTCTGACTTCAGCCAAATCAGTACATTCGCGATCGCTAAATTGATAAAATTATTTATACTAACTCCCCATGAAGTTACATTGGAAACCGCTCTAGCGCTGGCAATTGCCATGAGCCAGAAAAATCAGCGAGACGCTCGAACCCAAGTCTGCAATCCCCAACGCGGCTTGCATTTGCCTGACAACGCGAACAATTCGCCCGAGGTACGATGATAAAACGATTCGCTCGCGATGCCCCGAAATCGCCCAATCCGAACCGTTTAACCCAGTGCCTATCGCTCTCATTTGGCTATGAAACATCTATGGCTCGCTCGGTGGCTGCATCGCGCTCGATCGCCCATTTCGCTGCGAGGGTTATTGATTATCCCGTTCGTGCTGACAATTTTCCCAATTGTGGGACTGACAGGACATTGGTCCTATCGTCGCGGACGCGAATCAGTCGAGGAATTTGCCCATCGCCTCATACACCAAACGAGCGATCGCACCCTTGCCTATCTCCACACTCATTTCCACGAAGCTCAAACCCTCAGCCAAATGCGGGCGACTAAAATTCGCTTCGGACAGCTCGACTGGCAAGATACGAAAGCGATCGAGCGCGACCTGATCGTTCAATTGCGCAGTATGGGTCGGGGCAGTTTTTTTGCCACCCAGCGCGGTCAATTTCGCGTTGTCACCTCCCTCAACGGATATCGCCTGCTGCGAGCCGATCCGCCCGATACCGAGACGATTTACGACTACGCGATCGATCTCGATACCCTCGAAGTCGGCGAGTTAAACGGTACGTTTCGCCAACCGGACGTGCGCCAGCGTCCTTGGTACGTCGCTGCGGCTCAGGCGGGTCAGCCGACGTGGAGTCCGATTTACCCGCTCGGGTCGGGAGAAGATTTAGCCCTGACGTTTGCCGTTCCCATCTACGATCGCGCCTCGGGAGAACTGGTCGCCGTCACTGCTAACGGAACCGTACTCTCGTTCGCGAGCGAGTTTCTAACCAGTTTGGACATGACCCCTTCGATGCGAGCGTTTGTGATGGAGCGCAACGGTCTGCTCGTGGGGACTTCGACGGGACACCTTGCCTATCGCTATAGCTACACCCAGGGCAACGTTGAATTCGAACGCCTCCGCGCAATTGAGAGTTCCGACGACTCGATCCGCACCACGGCGGAATATCTAAAGCAACACTTCGGTCGCCTCGATCGCATTCGCAACCCCCAATATTTTCAATTCCATCGCGACGGTCATTGGCAATACGGGATCGCTTCCCCGTTTCAAGATGACTACGGCTTGGATTGGTTGGTAGTGGTGATACTTTCGGAAGCCGATTTCACTAGCGAAATACACGCCAATCTCCGTCGTACTATCTTGCTGTGTTCCCTAGTGGCGATCGCCACAACGGGAGTCGGACTGTGGATCGCCGCTGGGATCGCCCGTCCCATCAAGCAACTCGCACGCGCCACCCGAGAAGTTGCCAATGGCAATCTGGATCGTCCCCTCGCCGACAGCAACATTGGCGAAGTCAAGGAGTTAGCAACCGCTTTTACCCAGATGGTCGATCGACTGCGCGAGTCGTTTCAATCGCTCAAACACAGCGAGCAGATGTTTGCCACGCTTCTAGATAGCGTTCCGGTGGGGGTGTGCGTGTTTGCCAAGGATGGCACGCTGCTGCTGGTGAATCGGGTCGGGACGGCAATTTTAGGAACAGAGAATATATCGCTGCCGATCGATCTTCGCGCCTACGTCGCCGGAACCGATCGCCCCTATCCCCCGCACAGATTGCCCGCCGAACGCGCCTTGCGGGGGGAAACGGCTTGCGCCGACGACCTCGAAATTCAACGGGGCGATCGCCGTATTTTGCTAGAGGTCAAAGCCGTGCCGATTGTAGACTCGCGCGGTCAGGTCACGTACGCGATCGAGACGTTTCAAGATATTACCGATCGCCGTCAAGCCGAATTGCTGCGATCGCGCTATCAGCAGGAGTTAGAGCGACAAGTGCGCGATCGCACCCGAGCCTTGAGCGAAAGCGAGTCGAGGTTTCGCACCGCCTTTGACGATGCCGGAACGGGAATGGCACTGGTGACGCCGGAGGGTAAACTTTTGAGGGTCAATCGCTCCCTGTGCGAGATTCTCGGCTATTCGTCCGAGGAACTAACGACGAAAACAATTGCCGACATTACCGAACCCGAAGATTTAGAACTGGATCTCGAACGGGTGCAGCAAGTGTTACGCGGCGAGATTCGCACCTACCAACTGGAAAAACGCTACATCCACAAGCTCGGACATCGGGTGTGGGCGCTGTTGAGCGTGGCACTGGTGCGCGACGAGGAAGGACAGCCGCTCTATTTCATTTCCCAGATTCAAGACATTCGCGATCGCAAGCAAGCCGAAGCCGACTTGCACGCCGCCAAAGAAGCTGCCGAAGCCGCCAACCAAGCCAAAAGTACGTTTCTCGCTAATATGAGTCACGAATTGCGTACGCCCCTCAACGCCATTCTCGGCTTCGCGCAACTGCTCGAACGAGACAGCGCGATCGATACAACCCAACGCCAGAACGCCAGCACGATTTACCGCAGCGGCGAACACCTGCTCAACCTGATCGATCAAATTCTCAATCTGGCAAAACTCGAAACCAAACGCAGCGAACTGGTTCCCGTCGATTTCGACTTAGACCGCCTGCTCGACGATATGCAGCGGATGTTTTCGCTCAAAACCGAAAGCAAGGGATTGCGCTTCGCCATCGACAAAACTCCGGACGTTCCCGCTTGGATTCGCACCGACGAGATGAAGTTGCGCCAAGTGGTGATTAATTTATTGGACAACGCGATTAAATTTACCGATCGCGGTAGCGTCAGCTTGCGGGTGACTTGCGGGACTAGCCCATCGAGCGAGTCGGTCGAGTTGCGCTTCGAGATCGAGGATACGGGGGTGGGAATCCCCCCGGAAGAATTGCCCCGCTTGTTCGAAGCCTTCGTGCAAACCGAATCCGGACTGTGCAAGCGCGAGGGCAGCGGACTTGGCTTAACCATCAGCCAATCGTTCGTACGACTGATGGGGGGTCATCTCATCGCCACCTCCCATCCCGGTCGCGGCAGCACGTTCCGATTTAATATTCAGGCAACGCCCATTCGTTCTGCCTCTGCCACCGTCGCATCGCCACCGTCGAACCGCCACATTCTCGGTTTGGCACCCGGTCAACCCCGCTATCGGATTTTGGTGGTAGACGACAATCCCATCAATCGGGATTTGCTGGTTCAGTTGCTCGCTCCCCTGGGATTTGAAATGAAACAAGCCGAAAACGGCAAAACCGCGATCGCCCTGTGGCAGCAGTGGCATCCCGATTTGATTTGGATGGACTTGCGAATGCCCGAGATGGACGGCTACGAAGTCATGCAATTCATTCGCCAGCAAGAACGGGACAACGATCTCAAGCGGACGGCAATTGTCAGCGTGTCGGCGACTGGAATTGACAACCCAAAAGACAAGGCGATCGCGATGGGAAGTGACGATTTTATTCAAAAACCGTTTTGGGAAGCCGATATTTTTACTGCCTTGGAAAAGCATTTGGGGGTCGAATATCGCTATGTGGATCTCGATGCCACTTCCGAGGACGATCGCGCTGCGGATCTGACGGAATTTGAAGCCGATATCGCTCAATTTTCCGTAGAGTTTCGCGAACGGTTCGAGTTTGCCCTGCGCGCGTGTTCTCCGCTTAAAATTGACGATTGTATTGCCGAAATTGCCCGATCCAATCCCGAACTGGGCGATCGCCTGAAGCGACTGGCAGACGAGTTTATGTACGATCGCATTTTGGAGGCGATGAATGGGGATGAGGGGATGGGGGGATGAGGAGATGGGGAGATGGGGTTTGGTTTTCAAACCTTGGCTTCCAACTGTTGCCTCGTTTCTATTCCTGACACAAAGCGCGATCGCTCGCTTCTATTTGCGAATTAGTCGTTAAATAATCCCGCACCCAATCGCAGGCATAGTCGAGTTCGTCGAGATGGAGAACCCGGTCTAAATTCCACCGTAAGATACTGCCGTCTGTCCCCGTCGAGATCAGTTGAGTGCCATCGCCGACAAATCGCACCGAATCCACCGACGCCTCGTGTCCGTAGAGAGCAATCTTCGTGCCGCGATCGATATCCCAAATTATCACCGTTCCATCCAAACTTGCCGCCACAACTTGCCGACCGTCGGGAGAAAAAGTTACCCCGTGCAATCCCAATCCCCCAGCCTCAAAAGTTCTCGCCAACGTGCCGTCATCGGCGTGCCAGAGTTTCACCGTTCCATCCAAGCTCGCCGTGGCAATATAGCGATCGTCCGGCGACACCTCGACCCCCCAAATCGGTGCCTCGTGTCCCGCCAGCACGTGCAAGGGAGTTCCGTCCAGATGCCAGATTATCGCCGTTTTATCGGTACTTCCGGACACCAACCACTGACTGTCAGAACTGAACGCCACACCCCGCACGATCCCCTGGTGTTGGTTAAAAGTCCGAACCAGCGTGCCATCGGATCGCCACAATTTCACCGTGGTATCCCAACTTCCCGACACCAACCAGCGACCGCCAGCACTGAGATCGAGGCTGTAAATGCCCGCACGATGACCCTCCAGGGTTCGCACTAGCGTCCCATCCGAACGCCAAATCTTCAGGGTGGCATCGCCACTGGCAGACACCAAGCGATCGCCCGGCAAAAACCGCACGTCCCACACCGCCGCCCCGTGTCCGGTTATCGTATTGAGTAATGTCGAGTCCGAACGCCATAATCTCACCGTGCGATCCACCCCCACCGTGGCAAACAGGGCATTCGAGGCATGAGTGGGACTGACATCAATCCCTGTCACCGCTCCTTGGTGTCCCACGATTTTGGTAAATAAGTCGCCATCGAGCTTCCACCGTCGCGCGGTATTGTCTTCGCTAGCCGACATGAGAAATTGACCGTCGGGATCGAACGCCAAGCCGATGATGCGGGCTTGGTGTCCCCGCAAGGCTTCGATTTCGGTGCCGTCGAGTTTCCACACTTTTACGGTTCGATCGTCCGAAGCAGACGCCAACTGCTTGCCATTGGGGTGAAATTGCACGTCCCATACCCGCGCCTCGTGTCCGTCAATCGTCCGCACCAGGGTACCGTCGAGTCGCCATAATTTCACGGTTCCGTCTTCGCTAGCGGTGGCGAGGAGTTGCCCGTCGGGGCTGAAATCGACCCCCAACACGGTGGCGTCGTGTCCGGTGAAAGTCGTTTGGAGGGTGCCGTCGAGGGTCCAGAGCTTGGCGGTGCCGTCGTTGGATGCCGAGGCGATCGAACTGCCGTCGGGACTGAAATCGAGCGATCGCACCCCGACAGCATGACTGTCAATGGTTCGCACCAAAGTGCCGTCGAGTTGCCACAATTTCACGGTACCGTCTTCGCTGGCGGTGGCGACCCGTTGCCCGTCGGGACTGAACTGTGCTGCCCAAACTGGGACTTGGTGTCCGGTGAAGGTTGCCAGTACGGTGCCGTCGAGGGAGAGGAGTTTGGCAGTGGTATCGACGCCGGCGGTGAGTAAGGTGCGGCTGTCGGGACTGAATTTGACCCGGAATATGGCAGCATCGTGAACCTGAAACCGGCGCTCTAAGCTCCCGTCGCGCTGCCACAGAATCACGGTACTGTCGGCGCTGGAGGTGGCGATGTAACGCCCGTCCGGACTGACATCGACCCCCAACACCGAGGTGTCGTGACCGGTGAAGCGATTGAATTCGATCGCCCCGTGTACGCTCTGGCGCAAGACGGCTTCGACTCGGTTCGTCAATCGAGGGTCGGTGTTGCGCACTTGCTGCAAGCGTCGTTTGGCACGAATGGCTTCCACGAGGGCATTTAACCGTTGGTGCGAATCAAATAACCCTCGGGAGGCGGTGGTGAGGGCTTCAATTTCGCGAATGCGGGCTTGGCGCTCGCTCTGGGCAGTTTTGAGGCTGGCTATTCCGACGGCGAGCAAGGCAATCCCGACGACCCCGAGTAACAGTCTTTGCAGCCGGTTGGCGCGTTTTTGGTGCCACTGTCGCCGCTGTTCTTCGAGCAACCGAGCTTCGACTTCCTTGGCGCGTTCGGCTTCGAGGGCGCGTTGGACTTCTTGGCGATCGAAGGCTTCGCTAATGGCTAAAAATTGGGAGTCCGCCTCGCTGAGGAAGTATCCCTGGGACCACGCCAGTGCCTCTTGCAGGGCTTGTCCGCGCAGCAGTCGCGACGTGTCGGTCTGCTCGGAGGCGATCCAACTGTCAAAGGCTTGAGAATAGGGACGCAATCGGGCGAGTTGGGTTTCGATCCATTCGAGGTTAAAAATTTCTCGATAAATCCGATTTTTAACTTGTAGGATCCCGTGGTGTTTGACGACCAATCCCGACAGGATCAGTTCGATGTGTTCGCGGGAGTTGTTACTGGCGATTTCTTGCCCTTGCCAGATGGCTTTATAGATGCCTAATAATCCGCTAGCTCGTTTTTCGTTGTGAGTGAGGCGATCGCTAATGGTGCGCAGGTGTTCCGGTTCGTCTTGAGCTTGCCAATTTTGAATGACGCGCGATCGCACCACGTATTGAATGAAGGTCGATTGCTGCTCGGGGGAGAGATTGATGAACTGTTGGGGCGTCTTGCGGGCAATTTGGGCAATTAAATCGCATATCTTTTGCGTTAGAAAAGGTTGTCCTCCCGTCCAAGTTAAAATTTTTTTGACTGCAACATCTGAATTGGCAAAGTAGGGTTCTAAGCAACGTACTAAGGGTTGCACTTGCTCGAAGGTAAAACCGTTTAGGACGATCGCTTTGCCGATGTTAAAGGGGGTTCGACTCTTATCTTGAATTAAATCCGATGGCGTAGCCACGCCGAACAGGGCAAAGGTAAGGCGATTGAATTTTGGGTTGACGGTGCGTTGGTTGTAACAAAAGCGAATGAAGGCGAAAAAATCGTCAATCGAAAACGGAAGGCTCAGGGTGCTATCAATTTCATCGATTAAAATAATAAAGTAATCGTTAGGGAAGCGATCGAGCAAAACACCTTCAATAAATTGCCCTAATTTCTGTACGAATGAAATATTGTCTGTCTCTTGCCACCATTGTTTTAAGTTCAGCGTTCTCAACAGGTCGAACTCTTTCCACAATTCGGTGACAATGCCTTTGTACCATTGCAGCGGCGTAATGTCTTCGCTTCCCACGCGACTCATATCGAGAGTAGCGCAGCGATATCCTCTGGCTTTAAACCGGTGGAGCGCTTGCACCAATAGGGACGATTTTCCCATTTGCCGACAGTTAAATACGTAACCGAATTCCCCTCGTGCCAACACTTCGTAGAGCTGTCGGTCGGCTGCACGTTTGACGTAGCTCGGTGCATTTTTATGCAAGCTACCGCCAACTTGATAGAGGGAGTGAGACATGATTGAAAACTAATCATTAAAGAGAATAGAAAAACCGAGCGATGCAGTTACTGGGTTTGCTATTCATTTGCGGTTACGCCAAAATTGAAACTCGAACTCAACGTCACGCGATCGCGCCCTAAATGTTTGGACTCGTACAAGGCTTCATCGGCAGCTCGAATTAAGATTTCCGGTTTGTCGTTCGCTTGCGGGATCGTACTCGCCACGCCAAAACTGAGGGTCACAGTCGAGGAGCGATCGTCTTGTTGGATACCTTCATGAACGATTTGCAAGGCTTTGACGGTTTCTTGAATTTTTCGCGCCACTCGTTCTGCCCCAATTGCGTCAGTATCGGGTAAAACGAGCGCAAATTCTTCCCCCCCGTATCGAGCGACTAAATCGCTATTTCGAGTCGCACAAGCGCGCAGGGCACGGGCAACTTGTTGCAGGCAAAAGTCACCTGCCAAGTGACCGTAGGTGTCGTTATAAGCTTTAAACCGATCGATATCGCACAGAATTAAAGAGAGCGGATTCTGGCTTTGACGCAGTCGCTTCCATTCGGCATTTAAATAGATATCGAACCGACGGCGATTGGAAATTTGCGTCAGGCTATCGATATCGAGCATTTCTTGCAATTCTCGATTGGTTTGTTGGAGTTGCTCTATTTTTTGACTGACGCCATCTTCGAGGTTGTGGTTACTAAAATAACGCCGATATAGTTCGCAACTGGGCTTGACGCGATCGCCGTCGAATTTGACCAGTCCCAAACTCTGCAATTTATAGGCGGTTGTCGTATCTAATTGCACGCCGAGATCGGAGGTTAAGGTCTGTTGAAACGCACTGGCAAGTTCGGGCGCGTGTCGCAAAGCGGCGAGCAATCCTTGCAAGTGATTGCTATAAATTCCGGCTAATGTTGGGGCGTCTTCTAACAGGCGATCGAAGTTCGCGTGTTCGGTACAAAAATAATAAAGTGCCAGGCGAATTAAATAGGGATGTCCCCCAACCATTTCCATCAAGCGATCGGCGCGATCGTTTTGAGTCCAATCGAGTTGATGGCGGCGAGCGAGATCGAGCAGTTGGGCGCGATTGAATTCAGACAGCCGCACGGGTAAACCGACATTAAAAGGCGATTGATTGATATTGAGCGAAATATAAACTTCTGTGGAATTGATCGCGACTAAGCGCAGTTGTTGAAAGGTTTCGGCTTGCTTGGCTTCTTCGTGCCACGATCGCAGTAACGGTAAAAATTCTTTGGCAATATGAGGGTATTCAAACACCCGATTGACTTCATTTAGGATAAAAACGAGCGGTTGGGCGCTCGCAGAGAGAATATAGCCCTGTAAATACAGCGTACAGCTAATTTTACTGCCAATATCTTCGTCCCAAAACTCGTCAAGTTGGGGCGTTAAATTTAATTTTAAGCTTAAGTTTGCACAAAGCCAGCGCAAAAAACTATTTAAATCTTTAAAAATTGACTCATCTGCTTGCTGGAAATTGATTAATGCCGTGCGATACCCTTGTTCTCTAGCATAATGGCAGATCCGCAACATAAGAGAACTCTTACCCATCTTTCTCGGTGCCGTAATTCGAACCACGCTACCGGGCTTGTCGATTTCCTGGTAAGTGAGTTCTTCGGGCGAGCGGGTAATGTAAAATGGGGAGTCGAGCGGGACGGGACCGCTGGGAAACTCTAAAAACATTGGCAGATGAGTATCCAAACTCCAATCGCGGAGACAACACGGGGACGACAGACAACGCGCCTAGAACGGGCGATCGGGCAAAGCCTGCCATCGTTGGCAACAAGAATTCAATTGAATTCTCGACTTTACTGTGTATTGTAACTGTTCGATGAGAGTTTTTACCCACCTCGGTGTTAAGTTAGAGTAAAAAATTGTACTACAATTTTAATAGTACGGACAACTTAATGGTTCGATTGACAGAGCAGCCCGAGAACGCACCGAAGGCGATCGCGCCAATTCAGAGCGAATCGCAAGGCTTAATTCCCTAAGATCGAGGGGATCTCCGATAGGAGAGCACCTAATTTCAATTCTGTGGGATTGTCCGATCGCGATAGTCTTTTGATGGAGGGTGGCTCGAAAAAACATCTTCGGGATCGAACGTTAGATAGCTCGATCGCCCCAAACCGCCGCTTCAAAATCGCGCATCCCCCTCGAACGC
>CAYQUF010000014.1:0-3293 GCA_964420595.1 uncultured bacterium | reverse complement strand
GCCGGTCGGTTAATCCTGATGGTTCCCGCCCTGTGGGGAACGTTTCTCGCCGCTCGCGGAACTCCACCCTTACCCCTGGTCGGAATTGTCATCCTGGGAACCCTCGCCACCAGTGCGGCGGGATGCGTCATCAACGACCTGTGGGATCGCAACATCGACCCGCAAGTGGAACGAACCCGCGATCGCCCCCTCGCTTCTCGCGCCCTATCGGCGACCACGGGGATCGTGGTTGTATTGGTCGCCCTCGCCTGTGCGGCGGGATTGGCGCTGTACCTGACCCCGCTGAGTTTCGCCCTGTGCGTAGCGGCGGTTCCGGTCATCGTCCTCTATCCCCTCGCCAAGCGGGTGTTTCCCGTCCCCCAACTGGTGCTGTCCCTGGCTTGGGGATTCGCCGTGCTGATTACCTGGTCGGCGGTGACCGGGAACCTCGAAACGCCTGCGTGGTTGCTGTGGGGGGCGACCATTTGCTGGACATTAGGATTCGATACCGTCTATGCAATGCCGGATCGCGATGACGACGTGCGCGTCGGCGTCAACTCCAGCGCCCTCTTTTTCGGCAAATACGCCCCGGAAGCCGTGGGGGTGTTTTTTGCCCTAACCGCCGCTTTGATGGCGTGGTTGGGCGTACAGATGAGCCTGAGCTGGGGATTTTGGCTGACTTGGACGGGCGCGATCGCCCTATGGGGATTGCAGTACGTCCGGTTGCGCCAAGACAACCCGCCCAAACCCCTCTACGGTCAAATTTTCGGGCAAAATGTCGGTGTCGGCTTTATCTTGCTGGCGGGAATGGTGTTGGGAAACTGGTTTTAGATGGTCAAAGTCATTATCGGCGTGATGGGTCCCGGTGCGGGAGCGAGTCCCGTCGATTTGGACTACGCGCGGGAATTGGGACAACGCATCGCGGCGGAAGGCTGGATCTTGCTCACGGGAGGACGCGAAGCTGGGGTGATGGACGCCGCCAGTCAGGGGGCGAAACAAGCGGGTGGTCTGACCGTGGGAGTTTTACCCGGACGCGATCGCCAAGGGATGTCTGCGGCGGTGGATATCGCGATTGTCACCGATTTGGGTAACGGGCGCAACAACGTCAACGTCCTCACTAGCGATGTGGTGATTGCGTGCGGGATGGGTGCGGGAACGGCTTCGGAAATTGCTCTGGCGATTAAGAACTACAAACCCCTGATTTTATTAAACCTGTCCGATCGCGCTTGCGGGTTTTTCCATTCTCTGGCTCCCCATCAGGTGAAAGTGGCGAAAAATCCGAAACAGGCGATCGAGATGGCGCGGGTTTGGCTCGATAAAATTAGGAAGATGAAGGGATGAGGGGATGTAGGGTTTTGGTCTCCAAACCCTCGCTTCAACTGTTACCTATTGTCTCCCCCCCACCGAGGTGTACTGTACCAACCGAACCAGTCATTATGAGTGCGACGCAAGTGCGACCGCTGGTGAAAGAACCAGAACGACTCGAAACTCGATTGCGCGAGATTCCCGCCGAACCGGGCGTGTATTTGATGCGCGACGGATCGGATAATATTCTCTATATCGGCAAATCGAAAAAACTGCGCGCGCGGGTGCGATCTTACTTTCGCGATCGCCACATTCTCAGTCCTCGCATCGCCTTGATGGTGCAGCAAATTGCCGAAATTGAAGTTATCGTCACCGATACCGAAGCCGAAGCACTGGCGCTCGAAGCCAATTTAATCAAACAACACCATCCCCACTTCAACGTTCTACTCAAAGACGATAAAAAATATCCCTATCTCTGCATTACTTGGTCGGAAGATTATCCTCGCATTTTTATCACCCGCAAGCGACGGGTCAACGATCGGCGCGATCGCTATTACGGTCCCTACGTCGATACTCGTACCTTGCGGGAAACTTTAAACTTAGTCAAGCGCATATTTCCCCTGCGACAGCGACGCCAACCCCTGTTTAAAGATCGTCCCTGTTTGAACTACGATATCGGACGCTGTCCGGGGGTCTGTCAGGAATTAATCTCCCCCCAAGACTATCGCAAAATCGTGCAAAAAGTGGCGATGGTGTTTCAAGGTCGCACGGGAGAACTCATCGAAATGCTGACCGCTCAAATGCAGTCAGCGGCTGAGAATTTAAACTTTGAGACAGCGGCACAATTGCGCGATCGCATTAACGGGTTAAAAGCCTTGGGAGCCGACCAAAAAGTTTCCCTCCCCGACGACCGAGTGTCCCGAGATGCGATCGCCCTAGCCACGGATGATTCTCGCGCTTGCGTGCAACTGTTTCAAATTCGCGCCGGTCAGTTGGTCGGTCGCTTGGGATTCATCGCCGAAAGCGGGGACGCCGGAGCCATTTTGCAGCGGGTGTTGGAAGAACACTATCAAACCGTGGAATCGGTTGAAATTCCGGCAGAAATTATCGTCCAACACGAGTTACCCGAAGCCGAGATTTTAGCTAATTGGTTGAGCGATCGCAAAGGTCGAAAAGTGGCGATCGTGGTTCCGCAACGCCACAGCAAATCCAACCCGATTGAAATGCTCGAACGCAACGCCAGCTATGAATTGGCACGATTGCAAAAACTGGGCGATCGCAATACTCTCGCCTTGCAAGATGTTGCCGAAATTCTCGATTTGCCCGAACTTCCCCACCGGATTGAAGGGTACGATATTTCCCACATTCAGGGTTCCGATGCTGTCGCCTCGCGGGTGGTTTTCCTCGACGGTTTGCCCGCCAAACAACACTATCGCCATTACAACATTAAAAATCCCGACGTGCGCTCCGGACGCTCCGACGATTTTGCCAGTCTCGCCGAAACCATTCGCCGTCGCTTTCGCCACTACCATCCCGAAGATCCGGACAACCCCGATTTAATCGTCATCGACGGTGGAAAAGGACAACTTTCGGCGGTCATCGAAGTCCTGCGGGAGTTGAATTTACTCGACACCATTCGCACCATTAGTTTGGCGAAACAGCGAGAAGAAATCTTTTTACCGGGAGAATCGCTCCCCCTAACGACCGACCCCGAACAGCCGGGGGTACAATTGCTGCGACGGTTGCGAGACGAAGCACACCGATTTGCTATCAGTTTCCACCGCCACAAACGCAGCCACCGCATGAGGCGATCGCGCCTAGATCGCGTTCCTGGTTTGGGATTCGAGCGACAGAAGCAACTGCTGGCGCACTTTCGCTCGGTCGATTATATCGCCATGGCGACGCCGCAACAGCTCGCGGAGGTTTCGGGAATTGGTTCGCAGTTGGCGGGTCAGATTTACGAGTATTTCCATCCGCGATCGGACGATGGGGGATAATGGAAAAAGAGC
>CAYQUF010000013.1:15812-50346 GCA_964420595.1 uncultured bacterium | reverse complement strand
AGTTATCGGAAACTGAGATAATTGAAGAGAGTGCGATCGCTTCTGAAACAGAAACTGTTCAATCCCAGCGAGAAACTTCCCTAGATGCTCCCGAGTTATCCGAAACTGAGACAACTGAAGAGAGTGCGATCGCCTCTGAACCAGAAACGGTTCAACCTCAACGAGAGAGTTCACCAGAGACTTCGGAGTGGTCGGAAACTGGGATAACTGAAGAGAGTGCGATCGCTCCTGAGTCTGAAACCGTTCAACCCCAACGAGAGATTTCGTCAGATTCTACCGAGTTATCGGAAACTGAGATAATTGAAGAGAGTGCGATCGCTTCTGAAACAGAAACAGAAACAATCCAACCTAACTCACAAACCGATCGCGAGTTTGACTCCCTACGAGCCGATCTCGAAATTGTTCAATCGAATTTGCAACGCGAAACCCGCGAAACTCCAACTGTCCAACGTCACAAAGACTTACAAGAAACGAGCGATCGCCAACCTTCTCCTCAAAGTGACGATCCCATCACCACATCAACGACAAACTCGCAACCCAATCCCGACTCCTCCGAACCCACCGTCGCACAACTCCTGTCAGATCGCGATACCGATCCTTCAGCACCAGATGTATTAGATAATTTGATTCAACTACAACCGCTCTCAGACGCAACTCCCCTAACACCAACCGTACGACCACGACCTTCCTTTCCCTCCGAAACCACATCCCCTCCAGACCTTCAATCTACAAGCGATCGCACCTCAAATCAGACCGACGTTCCTACCGCGTGGTCGAGCATCAATGACTTATTCGAACAAGCTCAAGCGCGAGATCGCCCTTCTTTCAATGTCCAAAAGTCAACTGAAACTCCTCCCCAAGAAAGCATTGACCCTATCTCTCCCTCTCCACGCCAATCGACAACCGTACAACGCCAAACCGATTCCCAAGACACCGAACTCGTCTTCACGCCGCAAGGCTTTCGTCGCACTACGGTCAAACCGCAACCGCCAGTCGTGCAAAAACAAGACCGACCCCGCATCTCGCGTCAAGATACGGAACCCAAAACCATCTCCCGTCCGAACCAAACCCATCCATCCGACCTCGAAGACACCCAAGCCTTCGAACATCTCGCTCGCGAAATCTATCAAATCCTCCGCCAGCGTCTTGAAATCGAACGAGAACGTCACGGTGGGAACTATTCCGGGCGATCGCCTTGGTAACCTAAAGTCAGTAAAATCATGTATAGCAACTCTCGCTCGAATCAAAACATAGCATCTGGAAAACTCGAAAAAGCAATACTAATCCATCAACCCCGCGATAGCAGCAAAGATATCGAGTTTATGTTTAACCCCAACGAACTCGTATTCCAGCAATCGATCCAACTCAACGAAAGCCACGGGGCACGCACGCAAACCGGATTGCCCAAAGTCAGCTTTGCGTATCCCCAACCCTGCGTTCTAACCATTTCCGATATCCTCTTCGATACCTACGAACAGGGAACCAGCGTCCTCGAATACATCAATAAACTGATTAAAGCCGTTAACTTTGCCGAGAGCGGACAAGCAGCAAACAAGCGACCGCCCACCTACATTTTTACCTGGGGACAACACCAATACTTAAGATGCTTTGTCGAGCAAGTCACTTATAAGCTAACTTTATTCTTATCAGATGGAACCCCCGTCCAAGCCCGCGTCGATCTCACCCTCAAAGAAGCCGACGAAGTGAGCGGTGGAGGTACGACCTCAACCCAACCCAATCGCCAGAGCGACAACCGTTCCAGTCGGACTATCTTCGGACGATAACCGAATTCGACCTTTGGAGAATCGATCGCCGCGCGATCGCCCGCTACCCTCGATGGTAATATCCGTGCGTTCGCCATTTTACCCATGCCTCCCACCTACGTCGCCGAACCCCTCCTTCAAATTGACGATAAGACGGCTCCAGCCGCACTGCTCGAAGATATTCTCCAAATTTCTGTTGAGGAGAGCCTGCATCTCCCTGCCACGTTTGTCATTATCCTTAAAAACGATTACTTCTTTGGTCTAGACCAACAAGCATGGCAGCACCAAAACTTATTTTCAATTGGTACCTCCATTCGGATTGGTTTTACCTCTAGTACCACCGAAGCCAAACCCTTCAGTCAAGCCAGCCAGAACTACGTCATCGAAGGGGAAGTGACGGCGATAGAAACCCACTTTACCAGCGACTCCCAAGCTCCCATTATCATACGCGGTTACGATATTTCCCACCGCTTGCACCGAGGACGATACAACCGTTCGTTTCAAAACATGACCGACACCGATATCGTCAAAAAAATTATCGGAGAAGTCGGTATTTTGGCAGGAAAAATCAATGATACTGGCGGACCCTACGGACACGGCGACATTAACAATTCTAACGGCTATACCTATCAAAATAATCAAACCAATATGGACTTCTTGCGCCACCTTGCCATTCGCAATGGATTCGAGTTGTTCGTGCAAGATGGAAGGCTAAACTTTTGCAAGCCCAAACAAAGGGAAACTTTAAAACTCAGGTGGTTGGAAGACTTAAACAGTTTTCGAGTGCGCGTCAGCAGTGCCGAACAAGTCAGCGGCGTCGAAGTTCGCAGTTGGGACTACAGCCAAAAGCGATCGATTGTGGAAACCGCAAAGCGTCCCAAAACCTTTACCAAAAACGATTACGGTGAAGGCGCTCAAAGGGCGACCTTTAAAGGCAAACCGTCCTCCCCGACTGCAATTATCGTCGATCGCCCCGTTTCCGCGCAAGAAGCTAGAACGATCGCGCAATCTCTGTGCGATGAATTAGGCGGCGAATTCGTTCGTGCCGATGGTTGCGCCGAAGGCAATCCCAACATTCGTCCGGGGAAAATGGTGCAATTACAAAATATGGGCAAATACAGCGGCGAGTATTACATCACCGAAACGCGCCACCTGTTCGACGGACGCATTTATAACACCGACTTTAGCGTGCGTGGCTTGCGCGGTGGCGACTTACTCTCCACGCTCCAATCTCCACCGCGCCTGCAACCGGGACAAACCCCGCTAGTAGGCATCGTGACCGACAATGAAGATCCGAATGGTTGGGGTCGGGTGCGGGTCAAATTACCGACGCTGACGGAGGAACATACCAGTTATTGGGCGCGTGTCGTGGCGATTGGAGCAGGGTCGCAACGGGGGTTCGATTGTTTGCCAGAAGTGAACGACGAAGTGTTGGTGGCGTTCGAGCATGGAGACATTCACCGTCCTTACGTCCTCGGCGGCGTGTGGAATGGGAAGGATCGACCGCCGGAATGGCCGAACGATAGCACTCACCATGGGTTAGTGCGGTTGCGAACGTTTCAAACTCGCATCGGTCACACCTTGCAATTTGTCGATGGCGATAAAGGTGCGAGCAGACAGGGAGTTTATACCGATACGGCTGCCGGTCATCATTTACATTTCAACGATACCGACAGGTTTGCCGAGTTAAAAACTCCAGACGGTAATACCCTGTTAATGAGTGATAAAAATAAAAAAATTGACCTAACTTCAACCGGAGATATTAACGTCAAATCTGGCAAAACTGGTTCATCGAACAATATCAACTTAAATGCTGGAACGATCGCGATAACAGGACAGCAAAAAATTACCCTTAAAGTTGGATCGAGTTCAATTGAAATCGCCCCAAATGGCATTACCATTCGTTCGGCTACAAACATTAACATTCAAGGTATTCAAGTTAATGTCAAAGGCACGACTGGGGTGAACGTTGAGGGCATTACCACGAACATCAAAGGTGGAACGGCTAACATTCAAGCCGGAACAGTCGGAATTAGTGGCGGTTTAGTTCGAATTAATAGTTAATTGAGGCATTCAAATGACGTTTCCAGCAGCCAGGCTCGGCGATCAAACAGCAACTGGCGATACGATTATCGCACCCGGTACGCCTAATGTGTTAATTGGCGGATTGCCTGCCGCTGGCGTCGGCGATGCCGTTGCCGGACCGTATTTAAATACCGGAACGATTGTCACGGGGGCGTTTACCGTGTTGATTGGCGGACGTCCTGCCGCACGCATCACCTCTAGCGTTGCGGGGGTGACGACGACGACCCTGGTTCCGACCCCTGCTACGAGTGTGGTGGTTCGCGGACAGCCGAATGTCTTGATTGGCGACAATCCTTCGGCGGGAATTGCAGCAGCGGCGGCGGTGGGGGCAGGTGCGGCAGCGGCTTCTGCGGCGGCGGCGGCTCAATCTGCCGGACAAGCGATGGCGGCTCAAGTTCAGGCACAAATGAAACAAGAGGCGGCGAGGCAAAAGGAGGCGGCAGAAAAGGAGAAATCGGAGGAATGATGCGCTCGAAGCATGACCCGGTATAGAGATTTACTTTCCCGACCACGTAATTGGATTGCTCGGCGCAATTCGACCTACCTGGAGCGGACAGCTAGCACCGAGCGGTAAATCTAGAAAATTGCGTTCTGAAGTGCGATCGACGATTTGCGTTTCTTCATCTAAAATGTTTGCGACTCGGTTGTAAATTGCTTGCGCTTCTCGATAGGAATTGCCAATACTTGTCAATCCTAACTTGCCAAATTCTGACAAACATCCCATGAGATGAAATATCGTTCCTGTTTCGGTACTGCTGTCGAAATGCAGGCGATGGTAGGCAACAATATCCATCAAATCGTGGGGGAGCAATCCTCGATATTGTGGCTTTTGTAAGTTGTCCGAGGCGATGTAATATTTGGGACGGTCTTGCTGGCTGTAAAATAATCCCGTGGCGCGATCGTAGCGACCGTTGGTGAGTAATTTTAATGCCATAAACGGATGGGTGGTTCCGCCTTTGCGCAAGTTAATTTCAATGGCACTGACTTCCCACTGGGTTTTCCCGGTATGGCTCGGATGGGGCACTGCCACAAAATCGACGCCAAACCGTTCTAATGCGCCTTTTTGTGCTAAATTTCGTCCTACTGCCAATCCCAACTCTTGCAATTGCAATCGATAGGCTTCGTCTGCGGGAAAACTGCATCCGAGATAGACTTGTCGGTCGGGACCGCCTAAAATTTGGTCGTGGGTCGAGAGAATTTCCACTTCTCCGTTGGGGATGATGCGACCTTGAACGCTAGGCGATCGCTTTCCGTCCCCCTCCACGAATGCTTCTACGATCGCGCCGAGTTCGGGAAGCCGAGCGCTGTAGTTGTCCCAAGTTTGATTGCTGGCTTGGAATCGCAGGCGACGCAGGCGATCGCGAATGGTTTTTTCCCGATCTTTGGGGGCGACATTGCGAATCGGATCGAGTTCTAAGATGGCGTTTCCTTCCCCCGAAAATCCCTCGTTCAACTTCACCACCATTCGCCGCAACTGGGGTTGTCGCTCCCACAACTGAGCCGCTGCCACTGCCAAATCGTCGGCATTCCAGACCAATTCGCTGCCATCGGGATGGGGAACCCCCGACTCGGCGAAAATTTGCCGACTGCCACTTTTCGTCCCCCAATACAGCAAGTCCGGATCCAGGGCGAGCAGGGGAATATTCAACCGCACCGACAATTCCCGTTCTAGGGGGGTGGAATTAAAGCAGACCATGTACGATTGGTCCAGTCGCAAGGCTCGATGGATGCGTTCCATCAAGCGAGGACGTTCGAGAATTTTTTCGGTGAGAGATTTTGGTGAAGAATCGTAGGTGGAAAAGAGTAAAAGGCGATCGCGCGCGTGGGAAAAGGGAACGCCGGGCAAGAGCTGCAAATAATAATCAATGACTAAGGGCGACAGGGGTTGCGAAGTGACGTAAATCAAGCGCGTTTGCGGGTTGCGCAGGCGAATCAGGGAAAAGAGCAACCGTTCTTCATAGTGATGCACGCCGGCAATATTGACCAATTCCCCTTGATCGAGGGTGAGAGATGGCACCACTAAAATATCGTAGTCGCTACTATCGAATTGGTCGATCGTTTGCCAGCGATCGCGCAATTGTGCCTGGAGATAGCGGAAATGTTCGGCGTCCTGTCGAGCGCAATGGTGCGAGTTATTCACGGTTTTGTCCGAGCGTCCCTTTCCCAATTCTACTATTTTGCGAGCCGATTGCAGATCTCGATCCAATCGGAGACGCCAACATCTTCGGCACGAACTTTCGGATCGAGATCCAATTGTTCGAGAATGTGGATCAGGCGATCGCGATCGATCGCGCCTTTGAGATTATTTCGCAACATTTTGCGCTTGCTGGAAAATCCCAGGTGAATTAAGCGTTCTAAAAATTTGGGATTGTCTGCCGGAGGATCGACGGCGCGGGGAAACAATCGCACCACTTGCGAATCAACTTTAGGGGATGGATAAAACGCTTTTGCTGGAACTCGCACGATCGCCTGACATTCGGCTAAATACTGTACTCGCACCGATAGCGCCCCGAAAACTTTCGATCCCGGTGTGGCGGACAAGCGATCGGCGATTTCTTTCTGCACGAGCAACACGATGCGATCGAGGGATAAGGACGCGGGTTGGGCGATGGTGCCGAGCAATTTTTCTAAAATCGGTCCGGTGATGTTATAGGGAATATTGGCAACGACTTTGTTGGGGCGTTGAAACGGTTCGGGAAGGGTGGCAAAGTGTTGGGCTAAATTGAAATCCAGAATATCGCCTTGTACGAGATGAAAGTTATCGGTATCTCGGAATTGACGGCGCAGTTGCTTGCACAAATCGCGATCGATTTCTACGGCAGTCACTGACTGCACGTAAGGCAGAAGTTGCCGCGTCAGCACGCCTTTTCCCGGCCCGATTTCCAAAATGCGATCGCTCGGCAGCAAATCCGCCGCACTGACAATTTGGAATAAAATTTTTTCGTCGCGCAGCCAATGTTGGGCAAATCGCTTGCGAGGTTGTGGACTCATAATCTGTTTGTCGTCAACGCTTCGGCGTTTTCATGCTCGGGAGCGGGAGAAACAACGTTGATTGTCGGGACGATCTGCGAACCGCCCGAACCAAGCAGAACAGCGAGAATGGGGAAGGATTTGAACACCAAACCCCTACAGTATTTCTCCCTATCCCCCCACCTCCTCATCCCCGACACGAGCGATCGCGCTGCGCACTAAAATGGTCGTACAATTGCAGCCTCGGGCGATCGCGTTGGGAATGTTACCTTTAATTGCTTGATAGAGCAATCCCTCCCGACTCGCCCCCAACATCACCACGTCGTAATCGTATTCTCGCACTAACTCGCGCACCGCTTCGGGGACGGAAAAGCTGTGAATCGGGGTAGCGGCGATGGGACACTTGAGGCGATCGCGCAGGTAGCGTTTCGCCCGATCCAGTGGCGTTCGATCCCAATTCGTTCCCCCCGGATCGAACACCTGAGCCAAACGAATGCTTGGCGTAGAACTGAGGGCGAGCAATGACGGCAGCAATTGCACCGCACATTGAGAATTCGGACCGCCCCCGATGGGAAGCAGCCAACTATTATATAACGGCAGCGGACAATCGTAGGTCTGGGGAACCTCTTGGGTGGGTTTTCCTTTGCGGCGATCGCGGGGTTGGCTTTGGAGCTTGCTGGGGTTAATTTTGCCCCACTTCACCAGCACCATCTCGCAATCGGCTTGACGGATTAACGTATCGACCGCATCGCCAAAAATGCGACCGGGGGTGAGGGTACTGCCTTTCCACCCCATTAACAGCAGGTTGACGTGTCGCTGTTGGATCGTTTCCAAAATGGTTTCGGCGATATCGTGTCCCACTCGAATTTGCGTGTGGACGGGAATTCCCCAGGTTTTGCCAATCCGATCGCCCTGTTGCAGCAGCGGTAAAATCGGTTCGACATTCACCGGCGTTTCAGCCGGACTCTGGTGGCGTGCGGTCGTGCAAACATAGAGACATTCGATCTCGTAATCGCGATCGCGGGCAATCGCCGCCGCCATGCGCAACAGCGTCGGTGCCGTTTGCGGGTTTGCCAGGGGCACCAACAAGCGACCTTGACCCGTGGCAGGCGATCGCGTTTGATAAACCGCATAAGACGGTCGTGCGGTCGTTCTTCCCGCCACCTGTCCCGTGAGCCGATCCGATTCGGCACGGATAATATCGCTGCGGGTGATAATCCCCACCAACTTGCGTCCTTCGGTCACGGGAAGGCGAGACAGCCGGTAACGCCGCAGCAAGTACAAGACGTGGTTGAGGCTGTCCGTCGGCGCAATTGCCAAGGGTTGCGGCGTCATGATATCCCGCAGGGTAGCATTGGGAGGAAGCGAGCGTTGGGTAATCTCGGCGAGATCCGCTTGGGTGACGATTCCCACCAACTTGCCCTCCTCCACCACGGGAAAGCCGCGATGGTGCGATCGCGCGAATGCCTTCAACACCCGATCCACGCTCAACTCGCTCGACAGCGTTTCCACCCGATGCTGCATCACCTCCGCCGCCGTCAGCTCCGACAGCGGTTCTTGTTTCTCTTGCTCCTGCACGTGCAAAGTGATGCCTTTCAGTGCCAGCAGGCGATCGTACAGCGACCCGCTCGACACCTGTTCGGCGACCAAATACGACACCACCGACGCGATCATCAACGGCAGCACCATATTGAAATCCATCGTCATCTCGAAGATGATGACAATCGCCGTAATCGGCACCTTCGCCACCGCACTGAAAAACGCCCCCATCCCCGCCAGGGCGTAAGTTGCCGTATCCCCCACGCCCAGCAAGGTGGAACTAAACAGTCCCACCAGCGACCCCAGGGCAGATCCCAAAATTAACGTCGGCGCAAACAACCCCCCCGGTGCGCCAGACCCATACGCCAGCAGCGTCAAGACAAACTTCGCCACCAGAGCAATGGCAATAATCGGAATGCTGGCATTTCCCGCCATCAGGAATTCTCGCAATCCGGTATTATCCCGAAAGGCTTCGGGCAGCAGCGACATGACAATGCCCGACACCAACCCCGCCAGGGCAATCCGTGTTGCCAAACTCATGCCGCCCAGCCAGCGTTGGTTGAGGCGAATGCTCTGGACGATACCCCGACAAAACAAGCCGCCGAGAATCCCTGCGAGCATCCCCAACAGCAGCAGCGACGGAATTTCGGGAGCTGAAAAACTGGCTTGGGAGGTCGTCGAACTGAGGCTGAGATCCCAGTTTTGTCCGCCCAACACCCGCGCCACCACCGCACCGATAAACGAGGAGAGAATGGCGGTGCCGAGGGTGAGGCTGGAGACATCTTGCAACAACTCCTCCACCACGAACAGCACCCCCGCAATCGGCGCGTTAAATCCCGCTGCCAGTCCCGCCGCCGCGCCCGAGGCGATAATTTGACGGCGGTAGTCGGGTGCCGTGGGCACCCAGCGACTCAGCCATCCCGCCAACGCCGCCCCCACTTGAACGGTGGGTCCTTGCCGTCCCAAGGTCAGCCCCGACGCCAGCACTAACATGGTGGAGAGGGATTTGACGATCGCCACCCGTAAATTCAGCGCGGTGGGAAAGCGAGCTAGGGCGGCTTTGACTTGCGGTAAGCCACTCCCGGAGGCTTCGGGTGCCAATCGTTCCACCAATGCCCCGGCGAGGTAGCCGCCGACAAGTCCGACCAGGGGCAGCAACAATCCCGCCGGTAACATTAGCGAGCCGCGCACCCGCCAGCCGCCGAGCCAACCGACCCCTTGTTTGAGTAATACGGCTGCCAGTCCGGACACCAGACCGATCAGACAAGCTTCGAGAAACGCAAGGCGTTTGGGTTCGAGGAACGAAGCGAAAATCCCGGATTTAATGGGAAGGGACAGACGCTTGGCGGGTAAAATCTGCCACATGCAGAATGGGTAAAATCTTTAAGGACCTGGACAATCGCGCATTGCATTTAATTTACAACACATCGCGACAGGGTTCTTCGGGGTATTCGGCGACGGGTCGGGATTGTAGAGCCATTTTTAGAGCTGTCGTGTACCTCGGTTTAGAAGGGCAACAGGGAATAAATATAAATGCTCTAGCTCGTAAATTTTGTGCCTTTGGGGCGAAACAATCCTAATGAGTGGATTGAGTCATTTCCCTACTCCTCGCGATCGCGCTTGGTTTTGTCAATTGCCTCAAACACCGGACAATACCCATCCGGCGTCACCTTAAACCCGTACAGGGGCGAGGATTGATTCCAACAGCGCTGTCCGCGATAGTGAATGCAATTGGCACAACATTCCAACTCTGGCGGAATCGGACGCTCTCCCGTTCGATCCAACAGCTCCCGCTGCGAAACGCCCCGCATCACCAATTCGTCCCCTTGCCATCGCGCCTCGACCAATCCCGTATCGGCGAAATTCTGCCAGCGGGGATCGGTGGTAATGGTCTTGGAAAAAGCAATGGTGACGCCGCTGTCTTCTTCGGTTAACTCCCCTTCGTAGCTGGCTTCGGGCATTTCCGGCTGCAAAAATTGCTCGCCAATGGGCAATTCCACCAACTTTCCGGTGGCGGGATAGTGCAGCTTGTAACGGTTGCGCAGTTCTTCTAAGTTGGTCAAATCCGCCAGGTAAGCGGGGGTTCCGTGGACGAAAATGACGTGATGGGGGCGCAGGTTGTGAATTAATTGGGTGGTTCCCGACCCGTCGCAGTGTTCGCCGAGCAAATAGGTTTCCACTTGCAACTGGGAGGTTCCGACGGAATGCTCGTAGCGAAATGCCAGTTCTTCGTTGCGCAGGGGATACCCCGGATGTTCCTGCAACAACACTAGCCAATGACCGCTATCGGGACGGCAAAATTGACTGACATCGGTGGTTTCGTCGGTCAGGATAATGCAAGGCGATTTGCCCACCGTGGCTCGCTGCTGCGGGGTTAGCCGTCGCACCCTCGGACATACTCGCTCGTCCCAAAATAAGGCTTGGTGGCGGGCAAAATTTTGGACGGTGGAGGGAAAATGCGGCAGCAACTTTAAGTAAGTATCGCAGCCGATCGCTACGCTGCCGTTCACCCAAATGTCGAGGTCGCGTCCGGTAAAATGATGGTGCGATCGCAGTAGCATCAGCAATTCCTGTCCCAATCCCAAGGTGGGAACTGGCAGCAACACGGACTGGCGATCGCAAATGGCGCGATAAATCCGCTCGGCGAGTTGATTCTCCTGGGTTCGCCGTCGGGGATAGCGAGCCGTACCGTAACTGCCTTCGGCAATTAGGACGTCCGGTGCCAACCCCCGCAACTCTTCGAGGGGCAATCCTTCCACCAGTCGGGAGTTCGACAGCAAAAAGTCGCCGGTATACACCACGGTATAGGTTGAATTGCCACTTGCATAAGTCAGTCGCGCGATCGAAGCTCCCGGTAAATGCCCTGCTGGGAACAACTCGACCCACAACCCTTCTTTGACTTCTAGCGGCTCGCGCCACGGTAGCGGCTGGCAAAATCGCTCGCTCGGCAGTTTCCCATCATCCAGCCAATTCAGCGGGAGCAACGCCGCCGTCACTTCGCTGGCATAAATGGGTAACTCGGGAAAGGCACGATGCAGCGATCGCAATCCTCTGGCATGATCGGCGTGCGCGTGAGAACACAACACGAGATCGATGGCGGGAGAATCGCCATTCCCTTTCAAGGGTCGGATATCCCATAACCCACAATCGAGCAGGATGCGGTACGGTCCCATCCGCATTAACAGACAGATACCCTCATCCGCATCGCTATGACCGACACCGTAGGGGAGACAATCGAGATCTGTCACAACTGAAAAGCCGTACGCTGATTGTATCGATGCTACCAAGTTCGGGGATCGCGGATCTATCTTGTTTGTTCAGTAATTACTGAATCTTTCAAAGGTGCTAATATAAAGTTAAACGATCGAAAGACGCGCAAGAGGGTCAAACGCTTGCAAGACTGGCATTTAGACCAACAACACTTTATTGAAGAAGTGGGGGTAGAGTTCGAGCGAGCGGGCTTAACTCGCATGGCGGGTCGAATTTTAGGATGCCTGCTCCTGTGCGATCCGCCCCACCAATCCACCACTGACTTGGCGGAAACGCTGCAAGCCAGCAAAGGATCGATCAGCACCATGACGCGGCTGCTCATTCAAGCCGGGTTAGTCGAACGGCTGAGTTTACCGGGAGAGCGTCGCGACTATTTCTGCATCAAATTGGGGGCGTGGTCGCAGTTGCTCGAGCAGAAGCTGCAACAAATCGCCGCCATTCGCCAGCTCGCCGAACGAGGTCTCGATTTGCTCCAAGACGAAGATCCCGAACGACGGCATCGGCTGGAAGAAATGCGCGATATCCACGCCTTTTTCGAGCAAGAATGGCCGCAGTTACTCGAACGGTGGGAACGCTATCATCACTCTCGCGATCGCCCCTCGATCTCGAGCCAACCGAGCGATTCGCAATTCACCCAGTCGGATGATGCAATTAGCAGGAGGCACTCAGGTCGCCACTGTGGCTATCCTTCAGAATAAGGACAGTGCAGGGGCGATCGGCGATGTCAGCACTCGATCGGGACGCGATCCCAACTGCAGCCAACCCCCCACCTCTAGACTTAGGAGTTTATCGATGCAACTGCCTCTGTTCGACAAAGTCACCAAACCCACGCCCTGGATTGCCGCCCTCGTTGTCGTTGGGGTGGTGGGAACGGGAGTGACAACCGCGATCGCCCTGCGCAGTTCCGAACCGGCGCAACAGGAATCGATTCAAAAGCTGACCGTCCCCGTCAAACCCGAGAGCATCACCGTCCGAATTCAAGCCAGCGGGGAAGTGCAGCCGGTGCGTCGGGTAAACCTGTCGCCGAAAACTCAAGGTCGCCTCGCCGAATTGTACGTCGAACAGGGCGATCGCGTCGAGAAAGGGGAAGTGGTGGCGCGCATGGAAGTGGGGGAACTAGAAGGGCAATTGATGCAGGCTCGCGCCCGATTGCAACGCCAGCAGGCGAACTTAGAGAAACTCCGAACGGGCAGCCGTCCCGAAGAAATCGATCGCGCTCGGGCTCGGTTGCGCAAAGCCGAAGCCAGTTTGGCAGAATTGGAAGCGGGGAGTCGGTGGGAGGAGATTGCCGAAGCTGAAGCCGCTGTAGACCAGGCTCGCGCCAACTTGCAAGAAGCGCGATCGCGCCTGGAACTCGCCGAAACCCAAGTACGGCGCAATCGCACCCTGCGAGCGGAAGGGGCGATTTCCCAAGACGACCTCGATCGCGCCCTCGACGAGCGCAACCGCGCCGCAGCCAGCCTGTCCCGGTTTGAAGCGGCGTTAGCAGAAGCCCAGAGACGCCTGGAACGCACCCGCAACGGTCCGCGATCGCAAGATATCGACCAAGCCCGCGCCGACGTTGACGAAGCTCGCAGCCAGCTCCAGGAGCTACTCAACGGCTCCCGCACCGAAGACATCGCCATGGCTGAAGCCGACGTCGCCGAAGCCGAGGGACAGGTGCGCTACTACGAAATCCAATTGGAAGATACCAAAGTTCGCGCTCCCTTCGCCGGGGTGGTGTCGCAACGCTACGCCGATCCCGGTTCCTTCGTGACGCCCGCCACGTCTGCGTCTAGCGCGTCCTCGGCGACTTCCACCTCGATTCTCTCCCTAGCGCAGGGTTTAGAAGTCCTGGCGGAAGTTCCCGAAGCCGACATCAGCCAGATCGAAGCCGGTCAGGAGGTGGAAATCGTCGCCGACGCCTATCCCGACGAAGTCTTTAAAGGTCAGGTGAAATTGATCGCCCCGGAAGCGGTGGAGGAGCAGAACGTCACCCTGTTTCAAGTGCGGTTGGACGTGGAAACGGGGTTGGACAAGTTGCGTTCCGGCATGACCGTGGATCTGACCTTTTTGGGCGATCGCCTCGAAAACGCCCTGGTGGTGCCGACGGTGGCGATTGTCACCAAACAGGGGGAAACCGGGGTCTTGGTTCCCGACTCCGACGGCGCTCCCGAGTTCCAGGCGGTCACCATCGGACCGAGCGTGGGCAATAAAATTCAAATCCTCGATGGAGTCGAAGCGGGCGATCGCGTGTTTGTCGGTCTGCCCGAAGGTCAAGAGTTAGACGATATTATCGGTAAATAATCGATGAACTTACTCGAAAGTCTCAAAATGGCGGGTCAAACCCTGCTTGCCAATAAAATGCGCAGCAGCCTGACCATGTTGGGGATTATTATCGGCAATGCCTCCGTGATCGCCACCATCGGCGTGGGGGAAGGGGCGCAAAACTTCGTCTCCAACCAGGTACAATCCCTGGGGACGAACGTCTTGTTTATCATGCCGGGAAGTCCCGAGGCACAGCGGCGACCGGTCTATCCGCCCCAAACCCTGGTTCTCGAAGACGCCGAGGCGATCGCCGCTCAAGTCCCCTCAGTCACCGAAGTCGCCCCGCAACTCAATAGCAGCGAGATGGTGTCCTATCGCAACCGCAACGTCTCGACCCTGATTTACGGCACCACGCCCGAAATTCTGTCGGTTCGGGATTTCGACGTGGCGCGGGGACGGTTTGTCAGCGAGTTAGACGTACGGCGCAACGAGAAGGTCGCTGCCCTGGGTTCGGAAATTGCCAAAACCTTATTTGAAGATGCCGATCCTTTGGGCAAGCAAGTGAGAGTAAAAAATATCAGCCTCACGGTGATTGGCGTGATGCAGCCGAAAGGATCGACCTTTGGCACGAATTTGGACGAAACGATTTTCTTACCCGTGACCACCATGGCGAATCAGTTGGTGGGGGAAAGTTCGCCCTACGGGTTGCAGGTGACGTTTATCAGCGCCAGCGTCAAGGACGAACAGAGCATGGAGGCGGCGAAGTTCCAAATCGAGAACTTGCTGCGACTGCGCCATAAAATTACCGATGAGGACGATTTTACGGTGCGATCGCAAAAAGACCTGCAAGAGACCACTGGCGCGATTACCGGGGCGCTGACCGCCATGCTCGCCGCGATCGCCAGTATTTCGCTGCTGGTTGGCGGGATCGGGATTATGAATATTATGCTGGTATCGGTCACCGAGCGCACCAAAGAAATTGGACTGCGCAAGGCGATCGGCGCGTCCCAGCGCGATATCTTGCTTCAATTTACGATCGAAGCGGTGATTTTGTCGGTGGCGGGGGGTTTCGTCGGGACGCTCCTGGGGGGAAGCGGGGTGATGCTGATTACCACCTTCACCTCCTTTGAAGCGGGACTGTCTCCCGTCGCCATCCTCCTGGCCACCAGCGTCTCTGGCGGAATCGGTCTGTTTTTCGGCATCATTCCCGCCAAACGCGCCGCCCAACTGGATCCGATTGTTGCCCTGCGAGCTACCTGATGAACGTTACTCCGCAAACCGACAACGCTCTCAATTCCACACCTACGGGCGATCGCGCCACGATCGTTCGCTTTGACAATATCTCAAAAATCTACGGCAGCGGCAACACCGAAGTCCGCGCCCTCGACAACGTCAGTTTCGCCGTCAAGCAGGGGGAATATTGCTCGATCATGGGACCGTCCGGGTCGGGGAAATCCACTGCTATGAACGTCATCGGCTGTCTGGATCGACCCACCGCCGGATTGTACTATCTCGACAACGTAGACGTGGCGCGCGCCCCGGAACGGGATCTCGCCAACATTCGCAATCAGAAATTGGGGTTTGTGTTTCAGCAGTTTCACTTACTCTCGCAACTAACGGCATTGGAAAACGTGATGTTACCGATGGTGTACGGGGGCGTTCCGGAACGAGAAAGACGCGATCGCGCCGCCGAAGCCCTAGAGCGGGTGGGATTGGGCAATCGTATCAACAATACCCCCAATCAGCTTTCTGGCGGTCAACAGCAACGGGTTGCCATTGCTAGGGCGATCGTCAATCGTCCCGTGTTGCTCCTGGCTGACGAACCGACGGGAGCGTTGGACACGCATACTACCGAAGAAGTGATGAATATCTTCGGCGAACTCAATGCTAGCGGGATTACCATTGTCATGGTGACTCACGAGCCGGAGGTGGCTCGCCTGACGCAACGGATTATTTGGTTCCGCGACGGACAGGCGGTTCATACGGATTTGAAACCGGAGGATTTGCATCAGGCGGTATCGTGATTGGGTAGGAAAGATTGAAGTTATTTACAAATCGGACAGCCGATCTTCATCCAACACTCGAACCAGGTACTGTCCTGTTTCTTGCTGCTCTTGAGCATCTTCATCATCAATCCAACTTTGAAGAACGTCAACGGCTTGAGCTTGTTGCTGCTTTAATAAAATCGATTGAGTTAAAAGCTGCAAGGTCATCGCTTCAACAGAAAGTCCTTGCTGTCGGGCTTGTTCGTGAAGATACTGTTCTAAATCTGAGGGAAGATTGAGGGTTATAGTCATAAGCGGTTTGAAGTTCTATACTCCCATATTTTAACTCACGATCGAAACTGGATAGCTTTATCCATCCCGAGAACGAACGTCCAACCGAGGAGGAGACAATGAAAATGTTTAAGGATTGGGTGTAGTAACGATACTTCACCAATCAACTATCTGTTGCTAATTGGTCAGATCGATCTGCTACCTCGTCTGTTTCAGCGAATGATTATTCCTGAAGCGGTGCGCGATGAAATGCTCGATCCAGATGCGCCAACTGTACTTCGACAATGGATAGCCAATCCTCCCTCCTGGCTTATCGTTTGAGTCAATAAAGTGGCGTTTTGTTGGACGAGTCATCAATACTGATAAAATTTCTTCAATCAACGATCGGGGAAACTAACTTGGATGCTCCCAAGGCACACTACGACCAACCTTAGAAAGAAGCGATAAGATGTGCCACCGATGTATAAAAATTGTGTAAATCCTGTCACCAACCCTGCTAGAGTGACGACTCCTCCGACTGAGTTTCAACACCATCAATCGCCTCTAGAGTCGGCGGCGATTCTGTTTCCGACGGTTGTACCACCTCCGGTGCATCTGGTGTTGGCGTTTCCGTCGAAGTCACTTTATCGATCGCAATATCCAATCCATACGCGATCGTTGTTTCCGACCTGTCAGATACCACCACAAACTCGTAGTATCCCGATTCTGGCAGCGTTCCCGACCAGGTGAGGGTTTGCGAATCTTCTAAAATCGGCGCGTTACCGCTGGGAGTATAAATCGAGAATAACACCGATGGAGAAGACGGTCGCAAATTGACCCGTAAAAAATCGTTTTTACCCAAATACGCAATATCAACCTGTCCTTCTCCCGGTACAATTTCGCGATCGAATTGTTGTCGGTACTCGCCGCGATCGAATTGAATTTCTGTTAAAATGTCTCCCGATCGCAGTTCGTCCAATTTATCCTCGGCGATCGCGTGCCAGACCTGACCCACCGGTTGGTTAATAAAATCTTGCCCTCGCTGTTGTGGAAATAACTCGAAAAATGCCGCATCGGTCACGTCATTTAACGCCCGAGAACTGACGTGTAACTGATTCGCGGCAGCTTTACGGCGATCGAGATCTCGCTGTTTGTAACCGCCTAACTTTCCCCTCGCCTCAATACTCAAAGTTTCCAAACGATTCAACACCTCGGTCGCCGTTTCATCCCACCGTTTTCGCCAAATATCATCCTCGGGATCGTTGGTCAAAACCTTATTTCGCTGTTCCGGATATTGCTGGTAAAACAACTGATTCGTCAGCGATACATAAAATTGATAATCGATGCCCAAGGCTTTGCGGCGATCGCTCAGGGCTTCTTTGCGCTGTCGTTCCTCGGGCGAATAGGGCGACTCGGGTTCGGCAGGCTCGACCGCAGCGGGAGAATCGGAATCGTCCCAATCGGCACTCATCCAATAATAGCCGAGCGCCCAACTCATGCCGCCCAATCCCAATACCAACACGATCCAAAACAACACCGCCGTCCAAATGGAAGAATCCGATTGCGAGGATTGCGGCGTTGCTGTTGCCATCGCGCCTTGTCCGAGCGCCACTGTAGCTTCTGTAGAACTGACCTCCAATGATGAAGGTTGTGATGAAGGTTGCAGCTTCTGAGGGGATGGAGTCGGCGAATTTCCATGAACCTCAATGTCTGCTAACGCCTGCTTCACCGCTGGCACCGACTGATAGCGATCGCCCGGAACCCGCGCCAGCATTTTATCCAGTACCGCCGCCAATTGCGCGGAAACATTGGTTTTGTCCCGCCAGTGCCACATTAAAGTATGGGGATCGATCGACTCTTGCGGTTCCTTTCCCGTCAGCAATACCACCAGGGTTGCCGCTAACGCATATAAGTCACTGTGAGGCGAAACCCGACCCATCTGCATTTGTTCCTCGGGAGCATAACCGCGTTTGCCCAAACGAGTGCCTGGCGTCTCCTCCGATGGCGACACTTGCGACATCACCGTCGCCGCCACTTGTTTCACGCCGCCAAAATCAATCAACACGGGCAATCCGTCCGACTGACGGCGAATCAGGTTGTCCGGGGAAATGTCGCGGTGGATGACCCCGAGAGAGTGAATGTAATCCAACACGGGCAACAATTGCACCAAAATCTCGGTAACTTCTGCCTCGTGGAAACACTCCCCCCGACCCTTGCGATCGCGCAGGAGTGCCCGATAGGTCGCCCCTTCGACGTAATCTTGCACCAAGTACAGCTGTCCCGACCCCTCCTGTTTCACCCGCAGCAGTTCCCGAAATTGGGGAATCTGGGGATGTTGCAACTTGTAGAGCGTCCCGGCTTCGCGTTCGAACAACTCCTGTGCCTTTTGCAAGGCGTAGGTTCCCCGAGCTTGCGGCGCAAATTCTTTCAGCACGCAGCGTTCGTTAAATCGGTTGGTGTCTTCTGCCAGATAGGTGCGTCCGAATCCGCCGTGACCCAATTCTCGCAACACGCGATAGCGATCGCCGAGCAGTTCGGAATTCGCCAATTGCAAAGATTCGCCGCAGCGGTGGCAAAAGCGACTGTTGGGTGAATTTTCGTGTCCTTGCGTGCAGTAACGGATGGACATAGGTGGGTTGGCTCAAATCGGAAGGGCGATCGCATCTAATAAGGTTCTAACATCTCTCACGCACCACTATTGAAAGTGTCGTTGCACAATCGCGTGAATCACCACTGGCGTTCCAATCGCCGCCGCGACTGCATTTAACGGTAACACGACTTGGCTGCCCGGAAGTTGCGCGATCCAATCGGCAAATAATGCCAGCGTCGCTCCCACAATCGTGACCGCAGGGAGCAAATAGCGACAATCCGACGTTTTCAACAGCGACCGGCTCAGATGGGGAACGGCGACCCCTAAAAAGGCAATGGGTCCGCAAAATGCCGTCACCGTCCCGGCTAAAACCGCCGCTCCCAAAAGCGTCCACAATTGCAATTGGCGCAGTTGCAACCCCAAACTTCGCGCCGACAGTTCCCCCAACAGCAGCAGGTTGAGCGGTTTTGCACTCGCGTAAGCAACACACAATCCCAAACCGGCGACGGTGACGAAGGGGGTCATGCGATCCCAGGTGATGCTGCCAAAACTGCCAAACGTCCAGGTAATATAGGTTTGAATTTGCTCGGACGAGCTGAAGTGCAATAAAATCGTCACCACCGAATTGGCGGCGTATCCGAACATCAATCCCAACAGCAACAGAATCTCGCGGTTGCGAACTTGCTGTGCGGTGAGTACCACCAATCCCAACACCGCCGCCGCACCGCCACTCGCCGCCAGCACTAGCGTCCAACTGTCGGTGGTTCCCCCTAACACCGCCAACGCCGCTCCCAAACTCGCACCGGAACTAATCCCCAACACGAAGGGACCGGCGAGGGGATTGCCAAACAGGGTTTGCATTTGCAACCCCGACACTGCTAGGGACGCACCGGCGATAATGGCGGTGATGGCTTTGGGAAGGCGAAAGGTGAGGACGATGGTTTTCCAGGTCGGTTGTGCGGGGTCGCCGCCGACTAAAATTGCCAGGAGATCGCGCCAGGGAATGCTCACCGAGCCGATGGAGAGATTCAGACCGAACGCGACGGCGAGCAGGAGCAGGAACGTCCACCAAAATAAGGAACGACGCAGGGGTTTGGGGAGACTCACGATGCACTGCGGATGACGCGACTGCGGTAAGTTCGGTCGGGATGCAGTTCGAGCCACCGAAAACCGGGAAGGCGTTCGCGTTGGGTGGCATTTTCGGCTAAAACTTGAGTACAGGTCGAAGGAACGCCGTAAAATTGAATCCCGTTGCGCGCGCGATCCACTTCTAGGTGGACGTGACCGAATAAGACCAGTTTGACGCAATCGTGGCGGTTCAAAATTGCTAACAAATCGGTGGCGTTGCGAACGCCGATGGTGTCGAGCCAGTCAATTCCGACGGGAATGGGGTGGTGGTGCAAGACGATGGCGGTGGGATCGCTGGTGTGGCTCAAGCGGGTGTCGAGGTCGGCGAGGGTGTCGCGGGAGAGTTCGCCTTCGCCAAAGCGAGCGGTGTTGCAGGTGGAGTCGAGGAACAGAATTTGCCAGCCTGCGATCGCCAATTGTTGTCGAGATCGCAGTGGGGGTCGATCCAAACGGGAGTTTAGCACATCGAGGCGATCGTGATTGCCCGGAATCCAGTACGCTGGCACGTTCAGCGGCGCAACCAGTTCCACCAGGCGATCGTAGGCGTCCGGTTCTCCCGCTTCGGCGAGATCGCCGGTGAGCAACAACAGGTCTGGCTGCATCGATTTTACCTCGAACAGCACCGTTTTGAGCGACTGCCACGGGACGACGCCTCGCATCTCGGTGTCGGGATTGGCAAATAAATGCGTGTCTGAAATTTGGGCAATTTTAACCGACATATCAATCGAGTTTTTGGTAGTACGTTTTTTCGGTATCGTCGAGAACCTCGGGGTGAAATATTTTAACTAAGTCGGCGAGGATGATGTGGGGATTGACGACGCCGCTTTCCCAATAATCGTTGCCGCCGTGTGGGTTGACTCTGGCGGTATTGTTATAAATGCGATCGCTTTTCCAAGCAGCAAAATTAGCATAGCGCGGATCGGCACCCACTACATCGGATTTGGTTTGCCAATCTTGGCTGACCTTGACCCAAAAATCGGCATCGACTGCCTTATCGTAGACCACTTCAAAATCGAGGGGAATGCTGCCTCGTTCGGGATTGTCTTTCCACAAATAATCCGCTCCCGCATCGGCTAAAAATTGGGCAACATAGCTCTGACCGCCAGGAACGTACCACGTTCCGTTTCGATTGAATCCGGTAAAAACGGTGGGACGATCTTCGATGTCGCGAACCCGTTTGGCAATGCGATGGTATTCGCGATCGACTTCAGCAAAAATTTGTTCGGCTTTGGCTTCTTGGTTGAAAAACAGTGCGGTAAATTTAATCCATTCCGCTCGTCCCAATGGCGAATTTTCGACATAGGCAGCGTTGAGGGCAACGTTTAAGTTGGCTTCTAATAATTTGGGATGACTGTCAAACTGCGGGTTTCCCGTCCCGAAGGTTAAGGTGAGATCGGGATTGAGATTGAGGATTGACTCGATATTGAGGGTGTGGTTGGTGCCGACTTCGGCAAGTTCGTTGTTTTCGAGTTTAGCAATAACGCCGGGGGTATTGATTTTTTTGGCATCGCTGACCCCAACCAGGCGATCGAGTAACTTTAGACGATCCAGGTGTCCTAGATAAGTAGTGGAAAGCGTCACGACTGACTCGACTGGAACTCGAACGATTTGAGCGCGATCGAATCCTTCGGGGATCGGCGTCCCGCACTGTATCAGGATGTATTGAAAGCTGACATCTGCCCCTTTCCACGGGTTTTTGACGGTAACGATTTTATAGTTATCGCGATATTCGACTTCAAATCCTTTCGCATACTTGATGTCAGCTTTATCGGGAAAGTAATCGATATTTTGATTGTAGTCGGAGACGCAATTGGCGCGATCGACGGTTGCTGTCGGGTTAACGCTACCGTTACTAGCGACATTACACCCCGTTAAAAGAATTGAAGCAATGCAGAAGGAAAGCAGTCGTTTCATGAATTCAACCGTTCGAGCAATGTTGGTTTTGCAATTAAAACGTGAATCGGACAGACGTTTGAAAATTCCGACTCAACCCCGGAAATCCTGGATAGACTTCGTACTGCTCGTCAAAGATATTGTTCAAGCTGGCATTAATTTTAAAGTTATCATTGACTGGCACCTGTAGTTTGAAATCGACAGTTGTATATCCATCTAAGGATTCCGTATTAGCATTATCGACAAAAAACTCGCTAATGTTGTGCATTAAAATTCCAGCATAAAATCCTCCTGGCGTCGCATACGCAATCCCGAGATTAAAACTATTGGCATCGCGAAAACTTAACTCATTGCCCTCAATACTTTCGTCGGCATCTTCTAGAATCTCGGTATCGTTGAGCGTGAAGTTACCAAAAGCAAACAAGTTATCGACAATTTCCACATCAAGCGCAGCTTCAATTCCTTTCGTTTCCACTTCGCCGATATTGTTATAGGTACTCGGCGAGCCAAACTCAAAGGAGATCGAATCGGAAATACGATTGAGGAAAAACGTCAACCGCAGCAAGCCAAAATCTCCAATTTGCTGGTCGATGCCGATATCGAAACTATTGCCTTTCTCCGAACTGAGATCTGGATTGCCTTCAACGTTAAACGCCGCGAGTCCTTCTAACTCCGAAATTAACGGCGCGTTAAAACTTCTGGCATAATTGGCGCGCAGCGTTGTCGAGTCGGTCGCATTCCAAAGCAATCCCGCACTCGGAGAAGTAAACGACCCATTTTCCAAGCTATTAAATTCTTGGCGAACTCCAACGTTAGCGCTAAAGTCGGGGGTAACATCGACTTCGTATCGGGCAAAAATTGCCCCTTGGTCGATATTGTCGTCGTAGTTTTCCGTAGTTTCTCCGCTGGCAAAACTGAAGGTTTTATTTTCCGAGGAAATCGTGCGAAAATCTGCGCCGTAAGTCAGGTTTTGTGCTTCTGCGACTTGCCAGCTATGCTGAACTTGCAGTCCAAACGAGTTGCGCTCTACTTCATCTCGGCTACTTTCAGGATTGCGAAATGTATAGTCCAGATTGTCGTTATACACTCTCGCGGTAAGTAACGAATTGCCTTCGGCGTCCAGTTGAGATTCCCACAGTAAATCGAGGAGTAAATCTTCGGTGTACTGGTTGGCTTCCGGGGTTAAACTGTTAAATTGTCCCAGACTTCCTTCCCCGGTGGGAACGCCTCCCGCGACGCCAAAGTCCCGCGTTAAGTACAATCCGCTCAACGTCAGCCGATTGCGCTCTCCGATATCGGCGGTCAATTTAGCATTAATATTGTTATAGTTAACTTCGGCATTTTCGCGATCGCCTTCAAAGTCAATCGTTTCGAGTTCAAACGGAAAATCGTTATCGGAATAGGTGCGATTGTACCCGAGAACCCAACCGAAATCTCCCTCGGTTCCGCGTGTTTGAATCACTTGTTGGTTGTAGCCAAAACTTCCCACACCGGTTTTCGCGACAAATTCGGGTTCTGCGGTGGGAGATTGGGTGACGATGTTGATGGTTCCGCCAACACCGCTAGAGCCGTATAAGGTCGAACTTCCCCCCGGAACCACTTCCAAACGCTGTACGGCGTCGGTGGTGAATTCGGCTAAGTCGAAACCGCCAGAGAATCCCAAGTCGTTTACGGGTCGTCCGTTTAACAGAATTAAGGTTTGGGAAGAATCGCCACCTCGCATAAATTGAGAACTCAACGAGCCTAACTGACCGCCAGCAGTTCCGTCGCTGAGGACGCCAGGAACGAATTGCAAGGCGTCTTGAACGGTCACTGCACCTTGAACCTCGATTTGCTCGCGGGGAACGATGTAAACCGGACGCGAGGAGTCCCGCAATTTGCGATCCCCTCGAAAGGGTGCGAAGACGGGTTGGTTGAGTAGGTGTTCGACGAAGATTTCGATGTCTGCTTCGTCCTCGTCGTCGTCTTCTTCCGATTCGGATTCGCTGTCAAACTCGGCATCGAGAATCTGTGTTAAATGGAAGGAATTGGAACGGTTAGTTGAAGTAGATTCTGATGCAATTGCAGGAAAATCTGCCGCAATTAACCAAATCAATCCAGCGGTACTAAGAGAAATCCAGCTAGAGGGGATATAAGCGATCGCGCGGTTGAGAAAATTAATTTGTTTGGTCATATTTTCCACGTTAAACTCTTGCCAATGCACGGCGTTACGATTGGCATTGGCATCAAAAAACTATCCGCTAAACTGTCATGGCAATGGCGACAGTCAATCATTTGACGATTTAAATTAGGTCTAATTACGCCAACTCAAGTCAATCCACTCCCACGCCAAGCAGGAGCATTGATTGACTGTAGTGCGAATTATTCCTAAAAAGTGCTAATCCTGCGTTGGCGTTAAACGTATCGTAGCGATGCGTTGAGAGCAGGTGGGATTGGGTCTGCGACGTCCCCAGACTATCCCGGTAAAATTCCGACAATTCAAACAAACTTCCATCCGTACCTCGCAGATGCATATCAAAGTTACTGTTAGCTTCGGCGGGCATCCTGACTCAGAGGCTTGTACCTCATTACAGTTGCGGGACAGCGCCGGATTTGCACCGAACTTTCCCCGTTACCTCTGATGGCTGATCCCCATCAGAACCGATAATCGTTAGTGTATCACGAAAGGGACGATCGATCGCCCGATCGCCGTTTAATTTTAGACTGGCAGGATTCGACCATCTCGATCGCGATGAATCCGCTCGCGACCGTTACCGTTAAGGATCGCGCAAGGACGACGAGGTCACCTCTGACGATCTGCGATCGCTCAAACTCCAGCGTCCGGCTCCGTACGCAAAGACCATCAGCAATCCTCCCATCAGTCCGAGATTTTTTAAGAACTGAATTTGTTGCAAGCCTTGACTAAAATCGGTATGGAAAATCAGCGTCGCCGGAATTAAAAATCCCACCAAGAGCAACGCGCCGTAACGCGCCCAATATCCGACGAGAACGGACAAGCCGCCTGCAATCAACACGATAATCGTCGGAACCAGAAGAATGCCGGAAAAGGGAATTCCGGCAGATTCCATCGTCTGGCGAGTGCTTTCGGGATCGAGGAGTTTGTCAACGCCAGACTTGATAAAGATGACCGATAGAAAGATTCGGGCTAGCAGGGGAATGTAAGTTTGCATAATACCTTACTTACCTTACTTGTCGTGAGGAACGCGGCAGATCGCGACTCGAATCAAAATTTTAAATTACCTTGAGTATAAATCCTTTTATCCATTGGTTTCGGACAATCGAACGATGCCCGATTTTGCTCCTCGCATCTGTATTCTCGGCGGCGGTTTTGGCGGTTTGTACGCGGCGTTGCACCTCAACCGCTTTCGTTGGCGCAAATCGCACCGACCCCGCATTATCCTGGTCGATGGTCGCGATCGCTTTTCGTTTACGCCGCTGCTGTACGAACGCCTCACCCACGAGGTCGAATCCTGGCAAATTGCCCCAAAATATCGGGATCTCCTCGCCGGAACCGAGATCGCCTTCGAGCAAGACACGGTTCGCACCATCGACCTGCACCAGCGACGGGTTGACCTGCAAAGCGATCGCCAGTTGACTTACGATCGCCTGGTAATTGCATTAGGCGGACGTACCCCCCTCGCCGGAATTCCAGGGGTCGCCGATTCTGCCTTTTCCTGGCGCAACTTCGCCGACGCACGCCGGTTGGACGCGCGGTTGCAACAACTCGAATCCAGCCAGCAGCCAACCGTTCGCATCGCCATTGCGGGAGGCGGTCCCAATGGAGTGGAGTTGGCGGGAAAATTGAGCGATCGCTTGGGAAATCGGGGCGAACTCTTTGTTATCGATCGCCATCCGACCCTGCTCAAATCCTTCTCTCGCGCCAGTCGCAAGGTAGCAATGTCTGCGTTGGCAAAACGCGGCGTCTCGTTTTTATTCGAAACCTCCATCGAAGCGGTCGAACCGGATCGGGTGAGGCTCGCCAACCCCGACGGACGCTACGATTTACCCGTGGATCTCGTCGTGTGGGCAATTGGCACTCAACCCGTCAGCGCGATCGATGCGATGGACGCGAGGCGCGATCGCTCCGGACGACTCCTCACCCGTCCCACTCTACAACTGGCGGACTATCCCGATGTTTTTGCCCTCGGCGATGCGGCGGCGATCCGGGATGCGGCGGGTACAGACGTTCCCATGACGGCGCAGGCGGCTCACCAAGCCTCGAAAGTTGCCGCGCGCAATCTCAAAGCCTCGTTACGGGGGCGATCGCTGCAACCCTTTCGCTACCGCCATTTGGGAGAAATGCTGGCGTTGGGAATCGGATCGGGAACGATCTACAGTTTCGGCATTCTGCTATCGGGAAGAATCGCCGATATGCTGCGAAAATCGGTGTATTTGACCCGAATGCCAACGTTTCGCCATCAATTCGCCGTGGCTCGGTATTGGGTTTTACAAACCCTGCGAAATGGGTTCGCTAAGGTGTGGCAACAACTGGTAAAGGTGGCGAGGCGGGTCTAACTTTTGAGTTCGACGCCAAATCCCACCAATGCTACCTCTTCTAACGGTTGACCTTCGGGAGGACGCGCGTAGGTAATAATTTGGCGAATTCGCAAATCCGGTTTCACAAACCGAATCGAGTCGGTGGCGACCAAGCGAGTGTAATGGGTGGTCATGAACAACTCTTGCGCCTCGGGGTCGAAGCGAAAGTGCGCCACCATTGGCTTGTCTTCTTCATAAGCGCGATCGCGCAGGTAATCTCCTTCCAACGTTGGAGTGTCCGTCTGATGCGGGACAAACAGGATATTCAGTTTTTGAGAGACTTCCTCTCCCGTTTCCGACACCGTCTCGAATTCGAGGTGATAGCCGGGAAGGGGATCGAGATCGCGAGGCGGCGTGCGTTGGTTGTCGGCGAGGACTTTCACTTTCAGGTCGTTGGAGAGGGGGTGAATGACAAATTCCGTGCGCGATCGCTCCACTTCATTGCGCCGGAGGTAGTGATAGGTGCGCTCGGTCGTCCACCGACCCACGCAGCAGTCGAAAAAGTATTGGAATTTATCCAAAGCCATTGCTATCCGTCTGTTCGGTTCGATCTATCCTCTCATTTTCCCAAAGCTAGAGCAGGGATTGTCGGATAAAAGAAATTTTGATATATTAAAATTTGTAACAAAAAACTTAAATCTCTTGCCTTTAAGCGAATTTTGTGTTTAATGCACCTGCGAGGTTCGATCCTGTATGAATTCCACCCCCCCAACCACCATTGCCGCTCCCGCAACCCTAGCCGAAGCATTTTTCCGCCAATCGGAAGGGAAATGGCGATCGCAGCGACGCTACTACACCCTAGAAACCTTTGGCGATGAAGAACCTCAAGAGGTCGTCAGCACCATCGAAATCGAATTTCTCGACGCCGACGATCCGCAACTGGCACAATTAGCCAAACGACACGACCTTGCCGAGTCCAATCCGTTCAACGGCGGCGCGCGGGTGAGTTGGGAGAGTCACTACACCGCCTCCAAGCGCAAACCCGCCAAGGGATCGACCGTGTTTGGCATAGGCGACAATTTGCTCTATCGCGATCGCGGTTTTGCCACCGCCAAACCCGTCACCGCCGAGTACCGTTTCAGCGATCCCAACACGATGTGCTTGCGAACGGAGTACAACGGTTCGGTGTTTGAGGAAGAACTCAAACTGATTGGCAGCGACTACCGCACCCGCCAGACCATCATTACCCAAGCCGGACGGAAGCAGACCATCGGTCAGTATCTCGAAAAGCGCATCCACGATTGACGCGATCGCGCGATCCGAATGCGTTAACCCCTACCCCTCAGTGCGAGCTGGGGGTTTTTTGAGCGATAAATGTTAAGTATTGTTAATACATCGCTAAAAACCCTGATGGTAGCTAGGGTTACAGCGTTTCAGGAAATGAAATGTTTCTGAGAATACACTGGCGCGATCGAAGCGACTTTGCGACAATTTGCAAAGCAAGTTAGCCGGGGCATACCAACGCCGGGATCGGCGAAATTTTAAGGATTACGAGGTTTTTACAAGTTTGCCGTTACGCAATCGAGCGCAATCGAGGGAATTAATTCTTCACAATACGTAACAAACAAAACCTCAACAGCATTGTATAAAGGTTACCTGAAGGGTACAGATGACAGACCAACGTTAACCACAACACCGATTGTGCCAGGTATTCCTGGTTTCTCAGAATTCAGGTGAAATGTTCTCAGGTTTCTTAAGCGTTCGTTAGATTACTAAGTTTTGTGTATCAAACGATACGCGCATAGAAACCGACCAGTATAGTGGTTCGAAGTCTGTCATAAGGTACCGTCAAGCTGCTTCGAGTAGCGTTCTACTGGCTTTAGGGCAGATTCGCGTTTAGAAGCCAAATCAAGCTCAACTAAGATCAATTAGGAGATCGATTCAGATGTTCGACGCTTTCACCAAGGTAGTTTCTCAGGCTGATGCCCGGGGCGAATTTCTCTCCAACGATCAGCTCAACGCCCTCAACAACATGGTGTCTGAGAGCAACAAGCGCATGGATGCCGTCAATCGGATCACCGGTAATGCTTCCAGCATTGTATCCAACGCAGCTCGTTCGCTGTTTGCCGAACAGCCCCAGCTGATCGCCCCCGGCGGCAACGCTTACACCAACCGTCGCATGGCTGCTTGCTTGCGCGACATGGAAATCATCCTGCGCTATGTCACCTACGCCATCTTCTCTGGCGATACTAGCGTTCTGGACGATCGCTGCCTCAACGGTCTGCGCGAAACCTACTTGGCTTTGGGCGTTCCGGGTGCTTCCGTAGCCACCGGCGTTCAAAAAATGAAAGAAGCCGCGATCGCGCTGGCCAACGATCCTGCCAACATCACCCCTGGCGATTGCAGCGCCCTGATGTCTGAAATCGGCGGCTACTTCGATCGCGCTGCTGCCGCAGTCGGCTAAGGATGTCAGTCAACCTCGAGTGCCGCCAGGCGTTCGTGGCATCCGAACTATAACAGATGGCGTTTGTACCAAAGCTTAGCTAAATATTAAGGAGATACCTCAACAATGAAGACCCCATTGACTGAAGCAGTCGCAGCTGCAGATTCCCAAGGCCGTTTCCTCAGCAGCACGGAACTCCAAATTGGTTTTGGTCGTTTCCGTCAAGCTCAAGCTAGCTTGGAAGCTGCTCGCGCGCTGACTCAAAACTCCCAGCGCCTGATCGACGGTGCGGCTCAAGCAGTGTACAACAAGTTCCCCTACACCACCCAAATGCAGGGACCGAACTACGCTGCGACCCCCGAAGGAAAATCCAAGTGCTCCCGCGACATCGGCTACTACCTGCGCATGGTCACCTACTGCTTGGTAGCTGGCGGCACCGGTCCGATGGACGAGTACCTGGTTGCGGGTTTGGATGAAATCAACCGCACCTTCGAACTGTCTCCGAGCTGGTACATCGAAGCCCTCAAGTACATCAAAGCCAACCACGGATTGAGCGGCGACCCCGCAGTCGAAGCCAACTCCTACCTCGATTACGCGATTAACGCGCTGAGCTAGATAGCTTGTGTTGCCCGGAACGGTAAACAGCTATTTGCCGATCGCGCCATTGGCTTGTAGTTGTTCGCCGTTCCAGGCACTTTTAATATCATCCGTGACCTCTCTAATGTCGGACGTTCGAGAGGTTAATTGTTTAACAGGCGAAGGGATCGCCAACAGGTTTGAAACCGAAAATTTAGTTATTTTGAAACAATTGCAGCGACAGCAAGGAGGGAGAGCCGAAATCGATTGCGATCGCTGCGTTCTCGCCCGGTGTGCCGAACTCCAGAATTTGCCACATTTCACATCAACAAATCGGCAAGCAAACGGGAGATCGGTCTGAGGGAAACCGAGCGAGATTTGTGCGTATCTAAATACCCAATTAGCCGGTAAAATAGGCGCGCTATATTTCTTGAAACGCAACGGCGAGAACGTGCGAAAATACCAATAATAGGCTTCGCAGCCGCTCCCGATCGAAGTTTCTAAAAATCAGAATAAATGGGTAGCGCTTGTTACATTGATTGTAGCAAACTCTTGCCCGAAAGCGATCGGGGCATCGAGTCCCAAAGACGCCTGCTATTCGTCCGACCAAAAGGGGGTCTAAACGGCTCGGCTCGAAGCGAATGCAATGCCGGACTTACAATTTGGTAAGGTAAGGCAAAAGCCAGATCCGACACTTTCGCGATCGGCTTTAACCTTTGCCCGTTTCCTCGGGTAAAGCTCGTCGAAAACATTGTTTCATTCTGTTGTTAATTAGGAGAATTGATACGTGGCTGTTACCACACAAGCATCACGGTTAGGGGTTTCGCCGTACGCAGAGACCCCTCGCATGGAACTGCGACAAACCTATACCAAACAAGAAGTCGAAGCGGTTATCCGCGCCGTCTACATTCAAGTTCTCGGCAACGATTACATCATGAAAGCCGAGCGCCTGACCAGCGCCGAATCGCTCCTGCGCGATGGTAGCATCACGGTGCAAGATTTCGTGCGTTGCGTCGCCAAGTCGGAACTGTATAAGAAGAAGTTCTTCTATCCCAGCTTCCAAACTCGGTTTATCGAACTCAACTTCAAACACCTGTTAGGACGCGCCCCCTACGACGAATCCGAAGTGATCTATCACTTGGATTTGTACCAAAACGAGGGCTACGAAGCCGAAATCGACTCTTACATCGAGTCCGCCGAATATCAAAATAGCTTCGGTTCCAACCTCGTCCCCTACTATCGCGGTTTCGAGACTCAAACGGGTCAAAAAACCGTCGGATTCAGCCGCATGTTCCGGTTGTATCGCGGTTACGCCAATAGCGATCGCTCTCAGCTTGAAGGGAAAGATTCTCGCTTGGCGATGGAACTGGGTCGCAATAGCGCTTCGGCGGTGGTTGCACCTTCGGATAACCTCAACGGTTGGGCATATCGCGCGTCCGAGCGCAACGTCACCCCCAACAGCACCTTTGGCGGCGTGAATGCACTCGGTGGCGACGGACAGCTCTACCGCATCGAAGTGTCGGGAATCATTGCGCTGGGGTATCCCAAGGTTCGCCGCAGCAGCAAAGCGTACATCGTCCCCTTCAGCCAACTGTCGAAGAAGCTGCAACAAATTCAGCGTCAAGGGGCGAAAGTGGCCAGCGTCAAGCCGCTTTAAGCTAGAAGGGAATTATCCCGCTCTCATTTCCAGACCGATTTTGGTACGGAGGTGAGAGCCTTTTACACACTCACATCTCTTACGGATAAAGAGGGACAATTATGTTGGGTCAAGTTGTCAATGGCAGAACGGGGATCAACCCCTCGGCGAACCGCTACTTCCGCTATGAGGTGGTCGGTCTGCGTCAGAGCGAAGCCACCGATAGCATGGGCTATCCAATTCGTTCGAGCGCTAGCACGTTCGTGACCGTCCCGTACAGCCGCATGAACGAGGAAATGCAGCGCATTACTCGCATGGGCGGCAAAATTGTGAATATCGAGCCGGTCACCAACGGCGGCGAATAAGTTAGCGTCGCGTCGCACTTGAAACGCTAAACGTGTGAAGGGGGCTAGAGGGGTTAAAATAATTCCTTTAGTCCCCTTCCTTGTCCTTAGTTCACCTGTTAACCAGTTGGGCAAGGGTTTGGAGACCAAACCCCTACATTTCTGCCTCTCACTGAAAATTGCTCTATCGATGTCTTCTCATTCCGACGCCACGCCACCCAACCTAGAAATCGGTCAAGGCAGACAGCTAACCGTCGATCGCGCCATTGCCGATTTGCAACAACAGCAAGATCTCGGTCGCCGCTATTACGCCGCGTGGTGGCTGGGGAAATTTCGCATTAACGAACCCGCTGCTATTGACGCTTTGCTCGAAGCACTAGAGGATGAAGCCGATCGCGCCCCGGATGGCGGCTATCCCCTCCGTCGCAATGCTGCCAGAGCGTTGGGGAAATTGGAGGAACGGCGAGTGGTTCCGGCATTAATTGCCAGTTTGGACTGCTCCGACTACTACGTGCGCGAGTCCGCCGCCCAAGCGTTAGGAAAATTGGGCGATCGCGCTGCTGCTGCGGCTCTGATAAAATTACTCGACGGTGGCGTCGCCGCCGCGACTCGGGTTCCGGGCAAACCGCACCTGGTGCAACCCTACGACTCGGCGATCGAAGCTTTGGGGATGTTGGGAGCCACTGAAGCGATCGCTACCATCCAACCCTTTTTGGAACATTCGGTCGAACGAGTCAGCTACGCCGCCGCTCGCGCCTTGTACCAACTCACGAACGAGGTAGAATACGGCGATCGCCTCGTAGCCGCCTTGCGAGGCTCGAACTTGCAATCCCGTCGCGCTGCCTTAATGGATTTGGGCGCAATTGGCTATTTACCCGCCGCCGAACCGATTAGCCAAACCTTCGCCGAAAATAGTTTAAAGTTAATTTCCCTCCAGGGATTGCTCGAACATCACCTGAGCGATCGTGGCGAACTGAGCGATCGCGCCGTGGAAATTATGACCTTGATGGATAGCCTGCTTTAATTGCGATGCCGACCAACACCGACCCCCGCGTCCTCGTACAAGCCGTTGAAGACGCCGACTCTGCCCCCAGCTTGTTTGCGGCTGTCAAAACCCTAGCCGACGCTCGCCTCGAAGCCGCTATTCCCACCCTGATTCGGGTGCTGGGATATAACAATCCCGGTGCGGCGGTGGCTGCGGTGAACGGACTGATCGCATTAGGCGAACCGGCGGTAGTTCCCCTGCTCGAACAGCTCGACGGGTACAATTACGGAGCAAGAGCCTGGGCGATTCGTGCCTTAGCCGGAATTCGCGATCCGCGCGGTTTGGAAGTACTGATTGCCGCCAACTCCGACTTTGCCCTCAGCGTCCGTCGCGCCGCCGCCCGAGGATTGGGCAATTTGCACTGGTCGCTACTCGATCGCGACAGCATTCCCACCGCCCAACAACGCGCCCTCGACACCCTATTGCAGACGACGCAAGATCCCGAGTGGGTGGTTCGCTACGCCGCCACGGTCGGATTGGAAGCGTTAGCCGAGGCACTGGCACAGACGTACCCCAACGGACTCGAGGCGATCGCCACTCGGTTCGATCGCATGGCAAGACCGGAAGGGGAAGACACCCTCGCCGTGCGCGCGCGCGTGTGGCTGGCACAACAGCGGTTGAGTGCCTCGACCCCAACCAAATCCCGCGTTTAGGGACAACGCAGGACAGTCATTTTTTCAGGACTCGGGCGATCGCTCGCTCTAATTCCCCTCGGCTCAATCGCGTCAAAATAAACACCTCTTGCACCGTTTTGCCGTATCGCGCGATGATCTTAAACCCGCCGCGAATGGGCACCGAAATTCTCAGTTTCAGTCGGGGAGAGTGACCCTTGACCCGCTCGATAACGCCTGGAGTAATCGTTTGAATCCCATCGCGATCGCACAGGCGTTCCAAGACGGGGATCAAACCGTCGAGATGGGTCGAGTGGTTCAACACCAACCGACCCCCAGTAGAATGACTCATGGTAACATGGTGAGGACGACACCTTTCATGATATTTTCAATACCGCGATTCGAGTAGGGTCGCCTGACCACCTGAAGAATTGCCCATAAAAAAACACTCCCGCAGGAGTGTCGAAGTTTCCTGGATTCGAGCGACCGAGCTACAAAGGGAAGCCAGCCGCTCGAAACTTTAACAAATCTAGCTCAACGCCGACGCGCTGCGATCGTAGTTGGTGCGGAAGGTCGGATGGATTTTGCCTTGAATGCGATTCCAGTAGTTCGCATCGGCTTCCATTCCAACTTCGCGAGTCAAGCGAGACAGCATTGATTGCTGGCGCTTCTTAATGGCGCGATTGGTGTCGAGCATTAACGCCCGAGCTTGGTTCGCCACGGACACCGCCGGAACTTTGGCATCTTGGGGCGCGCTTTGGACGGCGGGTTCGCCCTTGCGGTATTTGACGCCGCGATAGGTAAATTCCAGATTTGAATCGAGAATCAAGGGTTTTTTGGCATTGCGGAACCGCCAATCCAAGCCGCGATATTTCCCAGTGGTTTCGGCGTTGTCGGTCGCAAAAGCCGGGGGATTATAGTCGTAAGTTAAACCGCGATAACGAAGTTGCATGATTAAGTCGCCTCCAGAGTCGAAGAGAATCTAACAGTTGAGGCGCGTTCCTTCGGGAGGATTCCCTACTTCCGTCTCTACCAACCTCTCGATTCCACCTGGGAAGCGAACTTGATAGAGATGAACGATTTGTTCTGTAACTATTGTTACTATTTTGAGGGTGAATGTCAAGTTTTTTACGAAACTTTACATTTTCGGCGGCGAATTGCACCCCCTCGACCCGGTAGGATGGCAAAAGGCGCACCCGTCGTTGCGAGTACGCCTATGGTGCTATCGTTCGAGCGGGAAGGCGAGGGGTTAGTGCGCCGAACCATTCCCGTGATAGTCATCCGTATCGTAGAATCCGTTTTTGGTACCGAAGAACAGGGTCGATACGATAAACAGGGCGGTCAGGATCGCGATCGCTAACTTAACTTCCATAGATTGCGCGTGGTTTGACTAGATCGTTATCATCTTAAAATTTATACCAGCGCCGCGCGATCGCGCATTAGGAGTTGCACGGGCGATGGCGAATCATGATTAACGATTCGAACAGGACTAGCACGAGGTAAATCGCAACTATGCAGGTGGGACTAGCACTCGGAAGCGGCGGTGCGAGAGGTTGGGCGCATATCGGCGTCATTCGCGCTCTCGAAGATGCTGGAATCGCGATCGATAACGCTAGTGTCAAGGTTTGCCCAATCCAGGAAGCCCGAGAGCCATGCAGCACTC
>CAYQUF010000013.1:7611-15712 GCA_964420595.1 uncultured bacterium | reverse complement strand
AACGCTAGTGTCAAGGTTTGCCCAATCCAGGAAGCCCGAGAGCCATGCAGCACTCCGACGGATTTTGGGGATACTGGTAACATTAGACAAAGGCACCGACCCATTCATTTGAGTTGCGTGCCCGTCGTGCCTTCGCGTCGTCCATCGGGGAGTATCTATGGCTCGTCGCGTGCGGGTCGCTTGCTGTCCAATTTGATTGTCGTCTAGTTAGGACGTACGTTGTGCTGGTTGCTCGACTCGCTGTTTGACCTCAAGGCATCGTCGAACTCGCAAGCCAACCCAGCGTATGAATCGAACATGAATGAACGCCATTCCCAAGATGCACGTCGCGCCGCAGAGCAAGCGTTTATGGAGTCGCTGGCAAACTTACACGATCGCTTGCAGGAGGAAGAGGAGACTGAAGAAGCGTCTCCGGAGGCTGATGCTCAATCTAAATCCCGCTCTCAGTCCAATGACAGTTCGCCTCCAAAACCGCCGGCTCGGAAACAACCGGTCAACGAACAGCAGCTCTGGGAAGATGCGGTCAACGATATCGATAATTACTTGCAATCGCGCGATCCCAATTCTAAGGATTCTCGCTTGCTCTAGCATACCGCTGTCGTTGCGCTTCGTATAGGATCGCGGCAGCGGCGATCGCCACATTGAGCGATTCCACGCCTCCGTGCATGGGAATGCGGACGTGTTGGCTCGCTCGTGCGGTTAAGTTTGGCGACAATCCCGCCCCTTCATTTCCCAGTAAGATCAAACTCGGTTGTCGCCAGTCGAGATCCCAATAGGTTAACTCGGCGTCGGCTCGGGTCGCCACGACTTGAATGCCCTGTTGCTGGCATTGCGCGGCGATCGCGTTTAAGTCCGAACTGACCGCCATCGGAAGCTGAAACCACGCCCCCACCGAGGAGCGCAGCACTTTGGGATGATCCAAATCGACGCTATCGTCGCTCAACCACAAGCCAGCGGCTTCCGTGGCGGCGGCGGTGCGAACGATCGTGCCCAGGTTACCGGGATCTTGCAGGGTTTCCAAGGCGATGCCAATCCCGGAAAATGGAATGGCGGGCGATCGCGCCGTGGTTCTGGCAATGGTGGCAACAACGCCGTCGGGCGTGGCGGTCGTGGCGATCGCGTCTAGGACTTGGGGACTGACCCGTTCGACTCGCCGAGCCTGTTGGCTGAGGGACGATTGCAGGTGCGGGTGTCGCTCGATCCAATCGGCGGTACAGCAAACGGTGTCGAGGGGGGCGCTAGCGGCGATCGCGGCTTCGATTAAGTTTGTCCCTTCCACCAAAAAAAGCTGCTGTCGTCGCCGGTGTTTGGCTTGATGCAGCTTCCGAAGTTGTTTGACGGTGGGATTTTGTAAGCTCGTTAACACAAAATCCAAACGTTCGTGGTTTGAATGCGGAACCCGGGACTTGAACCCGGAAGTCCTTAGCGGACACTAGGACCTGAACCTAGCGCGTCTACCAATTCCGCCAGTTCCGCGCAATCACGATTTACTATTGTTGCTTGCCCTTTTGAAATTGTCAACCCCCTATTGCGATCGAATGGCACGGGGGGCTGCCACGGCAGGGATCTCGTCAAGTTGCCCCGCTCGATCGAAATCGCAAACGCCCGACCAAGCCGCCCACAATTGCGTGGCGAGGGACAGGAGGCGATCGCTCGTTTCGGGAGGAAGGGCACTGCGCCATCCCAGCGGAATCCCGATGCAGCCATTGTAAGCGCCGGACAACCCCCCGGCAATCAATCCGCTCAATGGGGCGCGATCGCCCGTTTGGCGGGCACGACGGACGGTGAGGGAAACGTCTTCCGGGGTAGTGAGAAAGCAGTACCAGGCTAAAGCGATAGCAGTTCCCACCCTCGAATGGCGCAATCCTCCCAGATGCAGTTGGGCGGCTTCTAAGGTTGCGCCGTCTGCGAGGAGGGATTGGATTGCCAGCAGGCGATCGATGGCGCTGCAATTTTCTATTCCTTCGAGATCGTCGATGAGTTGCGGCACAATCTGCGCTGGGTTGAATTGAGCCGAGAGCATCCGCGCGATCGCGAATCCGACCCCTAACAGGTCTGCTCGAAGGTCAACCGGGAATTGCCCGATCTCGGCAACGTGCAGCAGCGAATCTCGCAGGCGATCGCGATCGTCGTGAAACCATAACATCAGCGGAACGCACGCCGCCACGCTTTCGAGGCAGAATGGAGTCTGGGCGAGGGGGATGTCCGGGCGATCGAGGTGCCCAGATCGCGCTATTGCTTCGCCACTGGCAACGATCGCATCCGCACGGGCTAACGATCTCGCGGGCTGGTTTAACCCTGGCTCGCCCCCCTCGGCGATCGCCGCTCCAACCACCGCACCGACTAACGTTCCTTGAAATAAACCGAGTAAGGAATCGCGCATCCAGAAAAAATTAAAGGAAAACTTAAGAATTAGTCGTTAACAAAATTCAAACTAGCGATCGCGATGGAAAAAGTTCGATCGCCAACCCTAGAGAAATCATAGAAAAATTTAAGATTTAATCGAATAACTAGACCGTTCGGACGGGCGAACCTTCATTCTGACGCAAGTGCGCCACCAGAGCCAACAATCCCAACCGATAGCTATCTGCCCCAAAGCCGCTAATTTGACCGATCGCCACAGGGGCAATGTAAGAATGATGCCGAAACGCTTCCCGACGATGAATGTTGCTCAAGTGAACCTCGACCGTGGGAATTTGCACCGCAGCGATCGCATCTCGCAACGCCACGCTCGTGTGCGTGTAGGCAGCTGGATTGATTAGCAACCCATCGTGAGTCCCCCACGCTTGCTGAATGGCATCCACCAGCACGCCCTCATGGTTGGACTGTTGGGAACTCACGCTAGCCTGCAACCGCTCTCCTTCCCGTTGGAGGGCGCGATCGATCTCAGATAAAGTAACCGAGCCATAAACCTGCGGTTCGCGCTGACCGAGCAAGTTTAGGTTCGGTCCGTGTAAAACGAGAATACTTAAACGGCTTTGTGTTTCCAAAGGCGTTAGGGACTACCGACGACGCTCCGGCTCGTTCACCGGAACTGGGATAGGTTCGGTTTCCGGTTGTTGTTCCGGTTCGAGCAAACCGTCGATCAGCTTGCGAACCCATTCTTTAAGCTTTTCTAAAAGTTGGTCAATGTAGTCCATCGATCGGATAGCTCCTTAGACGCAGTCTTCCTTCAACTGTCGTTAGACAAAGTCAGTAATTTTATCGACAGCATTGGAGAGATTACAATTCCATAATAACGAACGATCCCCAAGGATCAACCACGAATCTTTTCTTGCCGCCTCAATAGTTGTCGGCGCAAGCGATCGAGCGCGTTACACGAACTGCCGTAGCGAATCCAAGCGCGATCGCGCCTCTCGCCCAAGCGGTATTCGTAACTTTCGACTGTAGCGTCGGGACGAGCGACGCCGATATAGACCAAACCGACCGGTTTCTCCTCGCTTCCGCCGCCGGGTCCGGCAATTCCCGTAATGCTGACCCCCCAGTCCGTTCCCAAGCGATCGCGCACGCCACTTGCCATTTGTTTGGCGACCGCATGAGACACCGCTCCCTGTCGGTCGAGATCGTCGGCGCTGACCCCGAGTAATGAAACCTTAACGCGATTGTCGTAGGAGATAATGCCGCCCCAAAAATAGCTGGAACTGCCTGGAATCGCCGTTAGCATCTGTCCCAATCCACCCCCCGTACAGGATTCGGCGACGCTGAGAGTTTCCCCCGCTTCGAGCAATAACTTGCCCGCCACAGAGGCGAGGGTATCGTCGTCCGCGCCGAAACAATCGAGTCCGGCAATCTCGCGGATTTGACGTTCGACAGGTTCGATCTCCGATCGCGCGGCGGGTTCTGAGTCGGCTCTGGCAGCAATTCGCAATTGCACTTCCCCCAAGTTGGCATAAGGCGCAACAGTAGGATTGGGAAGTTCGAGAAACGAAGCAATTTTCTCGACCAACTTCGATTCGGTGATTCCCCAAAACTTCAGCATCCGAGTGTAAAAAATCTCTCGACCCCAACCCTGACGTTGCAGGTAGGGAGCGGCAGTTTCTTGCCACATGCGCTGCATCTCCGAGGGGACGCCGGGAAAGGTGAGAATCGTCACGTTCTCGCGCGGCTGCCAAATGATGCCGGGAGCGCTCCCGATGGGATTGGGTAAAATGTCGGCACCTTCGGGAATTAACGCCTGCTTGCGATTGGCGGGGGTCATCTGACGACCGCGACGGGCGTATTTTCGGGCGATATCCTCGATAATTTCGGGATGTTCGACCAGGGGAGCCTCAAAAAAGTCGGCAAGGGTTTCGGCGGTCAAGTCGTCGGGGGTCGGACCGAGTCCGCCCGTGAAAATCAAGACCCGGGCGCGATCGCAGGCGGTAGCAATGGCGCGTTTGAGCCGATTCGGATTATCGCCGACCACCGTTTGATAGTAGTGGGGAATTCCCAATTTTGCTAGCTCTTGGGCGATATACTGGGCGTTACCGTTGACGATGTTGCCGAGGAGTAATTCTGTCCCGACGCAAATAATTTCAGCACTCATGAACGATGAAGATTGGGCAATGTGTCTCGATGCCATTGTCCCACGGGATTCGGCACGAGTGGCTTGTCTCGGGGGCGATCGCCGAGTCATTATAAAGCAAATCGCGAGTGACGGGCGTTACGCCTCGGTTGAGGAAGGCAACAGCTCCAGAAGGGAAGTGTCCCTTGTCCGCCTGGCAAATGTTCTACTGATTTTGCCGTACGAATTGACCTCAATGACTGATTTTTGATAGCGCAAACAGCCGATGACAGAACTTCAAAAGTGGAAAATCGTGCGATCGCACTTTGAAATTCACAACCGTTGGTGTAAAGTTCGCCGCGACGAAGTTCGATTGCCAAACGGTGAAACGATCGATGACTTCTACGTTAACGTTCGTCCGGACATCGCGATCGTGTTAGCGGTGACCGACAATCGCGAGATCGTGTTCGTGCGTCAGTATCGCCACGGAACCGGTCAAATTTTAATGGAATTACCGGCGGGAGGATTCGATCCGCAACGAGAAAATGCTGAAGTGGCGGCGGCTCGGGAGTTACAAGAGGAGACGGGATACGCGAGCGATCGCCTGTTGAAGTTCGCCACCATTTACGAAAATCCGATTAAAGATACCAATCAAATTCATTTATTTCTAGCTCCTAAAGTCCGACACAACGGTCGGCAAATCCTGGATATGACTGAAGACATTGAAGTCGTGTTAGTCCCCATCGTCGAGGCGATCGATAAAATCTATAGCGGCGAGATCTGCGTGTCGGGAACCATTAGCGCGATTTTTATGGGATTGGACTATTTAAAGCAGTTCGAAAAGGTTTAAATTTGACTGCACCCAACACATCAAACCAGTAGAGACGCCAGTTGCGCCTCTACCGAGATCCGGCTATCCAACTATTTGGAAATTACCATCCCCAGGTTCCCGCACCGCCTTTAAACGGTCCGACAATCTCCTGGGTAATCCAACCGCCGTAAAAATCTCCCGCTTGTGCTTGAACTTGCTCGTCGTTGACGTAACACGCATCCATTTTGCTCGGATAAAAGGCGACGCAATCCTTAACCGACGCAAATCGCGAGGTTGGTGAAGGATAGTACCATCCCGCTTTGGCGGCGCGTCGGTCGCCAACGACAACATCGTAATAGGCGGCTCGTCCTTTCCACTCGCAGAAGCTAGATCCCCGCGTCGGTTGCACGAAATCCATATTGATATCTTCGGGAGGAATGTAGTAGACGGGAGGATGGCTGGTTTCGAGAACCCGCTTGCTGCGGTGGGTGTCGGCGATGGTTTCCCCGTTGAAGACGATTTTGACGTGCTTATCGCAATCTTCCAAACGCGGGGGACGGGGATAGTCCCAAACTGACTCCTGACCGGGACCGGGTTCGATCCGTTGCGGATGCATAGATAAATCTCTCCTGTGGGTTGCAACTGGCTCTATTGTCTCTTAGTCTCTAGTGGCGATCGCGCCGAATCCGGCTACCCTGGTACTATTGCCTGTTAGTGTGCCAACTCGCATGATAAAGCTTGCTAAAATCATTGCAACTGGAGTCGCGATCGCTTCGGTTTGGACGGGATTTCTCGCCAGTTCCGCCACGGCTCTCCCGATTGCGCCGCAGAAACAAAATCTGGGACAGCAACTTTTTCAAGATATTCAGCAATGCTTGCGCGAACAAGTTCCCAATCCCTTGCAAGTCACGCTGGAGGAATTGCAGGCGATCTCGATGCAATGCGTGTTTGAGGTGGTCTTACTCGCGCCAGATGGCAGCATTCGTCCCGACGCGAGCGATCGCATGGTGGCGTTGGTCGAAACCACTGGCGTCACGATTCCGCAACCGACGAGCCAGGGAGAAGCTTCAGTCGAGTTGCGATCGCTTCCCAACTCTCGCGTGTTCGGTCTTCCGGTGACCGTTGGCGGCGAATCCCAGCAATTTTTATTCGATACTGGCGCGTCGAATTCAATCGTGAGCGATCGGATTGCAAGAGAATTGGGACTAGAAGGAACGCCAATTCCCAAACAATTACTGACCTATTTTGCCGTTGGCGATAATTGTGAAGATCTCGATGCAACCTTGCACTCGCTACCGATCGTTGCAGTTGAAAATGCCAGCGTTGAAGGGATGACGGGAATGGGATTGCCAGCCAGTGCCATTCCGAGCAATTTTTCTGGGGTTTTAGGGGTAGATTTTTGGAGCGGGTTTGATGTCAAACTCGACCCGCAAGCCAAACGGGTAGAATTAATGGCGCGATCGCCTTCGAGTCCCGATGCCATTTCCCTAGAAGGCAAAATGGGAATTATGGCAACGCAAGTCCAAATTAACGATCGCGATGCGGTGACGTTAGGGTTGGACACGGGAGCGGATTTCATGGTGATTTCCGATCGCCTGGCTCGCCAACTGTCGCTGGATCTCGACAATGCTAGAGAGCGAGAAGTTTTGGGATTTTGCGGCACTCAAATGGGTCAACAAGTTACCTTAGATCGGGTTCGGATTCAACAACACGAGTTAACGAATCTAGAAGCAGTGATTATCGACGCGCAAATTCTCGATCTAGTTGGCGTAGACGGGTTAGTCGGACAAAATTTTCTCACCCGCTACCGACAGCACTGGCGATTTGGCGAGTTGAATCCGCTGGGATTTCCCGATCGCGGTAGTTTGGAATTAGAGCCGATACAGTGAGGTTAGCGTATGGTGACTCAACCGTCGAGCCAACCGGAATCATCTCCAGCGATTGTCTATCCCGACAGCGATGGCAACCCCATGGCAGACAATACCGTTCAGTTTCGCTGGATTACCGTAATTTATCACAATTTAGCGTGGTTATTTGCCGACGATCCAAATGTGTTCGTTGCTGGCGATTTACTGTGGTATCCAGTCGAAGGTAATAATAAGTTGCGTCAGGCGCCCGACGTGATGGTGGCGTTCGGTCGTCCCAAAGGCGATCGCGGATCGTACCAACAATGGCGAGAAAACGATATTCCACCGCAAGTAGTATTCGAGATTCTCTCTCCCGGTAACACGCTGAAGGAATTAGGACGTAAATTGATGTTCTATAACGACTATGGCGTGGAGGAATATTATATTTACGATCCGCAGAAGAACGACCTCGTGGGTTGGTTGCGTGGCGAAGCGGAAACATCAAAAATGGCGCGTCTAGAGGTTATCGATGAAATGAATGGCTGGACGAGTCCGCGTTTGAAAATCCGGTTCGAGGTCAACGACACGACGATGGTGCTTTACCATCCCAACGGTTCGGAATTTCTCGATTACGTGACGGTGCAGCAGCGTTTGGAACAACTGGAACAACAACTCCAGCAAGCCGAACAACGCGCCACCAGTGCAGAACAACGGAGCGATCGTTTGGCTGCACGTTTGCGAGAATTGGGAATCGATCCGAATGAGGTGGAGTAACGGGTGCATATGGACTAAATTTTAGTGTTTATACGAAGTTGATAATTTTACCCCACTCAACTGTTGTATGAAATCCGGTTGTAGGCGTTCTAATTTCATAGAAAGGTGGGCATTGCTAGTCTTCAGAGATCGGTTTTATTTCCAATCGATCGGCAATTCTCACCCTACGATTGTGGTTGAATGAAG
>CAYQUF010000013.1:0-7511 GCA_964420595.1 uncultured bacterium | reverse complement strand
GGTTTTATTTCCAATCGATCGGCAATTCTCACCCTACGATTGTGGTTGAATGAAGGTGGGCATTGCTAGTCTTCAGAGATCGGTTTTATTTCCAATCGATCGGCAATTCTCACCCTACGATTGTGGTTGAATGAAGTGTGAATCCATTAGCCGGATTTTATTCATATTAAATCAGTAACTTGTATGGGGGAAATTGTTTCAGAATTGTTGTTCGCTTGCCTAAAGTTCGCTCGGATTTATGCCCGATCGGTAGGTCAATCTTTGCTATTTCCGCAATGGCTGGATCGGTTTAATTTTTGCTGACACAAACTTCTCGGTTGAGATTAAGAGATCGCTGCCGACTCGAATCGCGATTGCCAAGAAAGTTAAAAGCGCAATTTGCAAGATGACCTGGTGAAATGGGCTTAAATCGGAAGCGTTTAAGCTAAAAAAGGGATAGACCAGAATATGCATGAGGGGCAGGTGAATTAAGAAAATATGATACGATCGCTCTCCGATTGCGTCGATTTTCTCAAATAATCCACGCCACCACTGTCGCGCGATCGCCGCAAGATTAACAACCCCAATCGCCAACCCAGCAGCAATCAAAAAATCGTTAAATATCCATCCTCAATGTCCCCAATAAATTGCCCAACTTCCCAATAACCATAGGATTATTCCTAACGCCAACTGTCGCGATCGCAATAACCATCCCTCAAATCGGTGAGGATGTTCGCTATACAACTTAGCAGCGATCGCCCCTAAAACGAATTCGCCCAACCGAGCCGGACAGAATCCAAATGGCGACCACAGTTGAAAAATAAAGCCATTAGGAACGCGATCGAGCGGTGCGACAGTCATGGGAAAAATACTTATAAACCCATTTCCTTGCGATATGGGAAACCCATCGAGAGCGTAAATACTGATGGCGCGGTAGATAAATTCGATCGCGCAAGCTGCTGCTAAAATTTGCAAGCCGTGGCGGACAGTTTTAATCCTTGCAATCACTCGATAGATCCACGGAAAAATCAAATAGCAACTGACGATAAACGGTACGAACCACAAGGCGGCGTTGGGATAGCCAAACAATCGATGGTACGAACAATTCCGCAGGAGCGTTAGATCCAAAATAAATTGATAGGCGATGGATTTCCACTGCGCCAGCGAAATCGCTAAGTTAACGACAAATACACCCGCTAATACTATCCAATAAGCTGGAATAATTTTTACCAGGCGTTTCCAATACCACGACTTCCACGCGATCGGTTGCGGTTTGCTCAACGCCGCATAGGTTAAGCCGAATCCGCTGGCAACAATAAAGATATGCACCCCTTGCCATCCCCACCATCCTTTGTAATAGTGAAAGAAGACAATTTGGGCGATCGCCAAGCCTTTGCAAAAATCGAATAATTCCAGAAGACTTGGCAACTTATTCGGGGATGACATCGGCATTCTCGGGCAATTTCCAATGACAGGGCGGGCAGAGTTTTCCCTTCGCCGCCGAATGCGATCGCACCTCGAACGGATAGGCGTGCCAGTGATAGTCGTAAGCATACGCCCAATCTCGCTCGTAAACGCCTACATCGATAAAATAGCGTCCCGCGTTTAAATCGAGGCGATCGATCTCTAAGGCAATTTCGCCGCTCCCTTGAATTTCCGATAGCACGACATTCATCGCCTTGGTACTGGTATCGAAGTAAATGTCGCCGTCTTCGGTACTAATGGTAACGCTAAAAATGGGCGATTCAATGGCGCGATCGCACTGATAGTCGATCGCCACTCGCAACCCTTCCCCGCTCTCAATTTGCCATTGCGGTTGCACCCGCACGTCGGTAATTTCTATTTCCATCGACCCGAACCGATTTTCGTTGGGACGCAATTCAATCCCCGATCGCGTCAATTTCGGCGGTCGTTGCGGCGTGCGTTTCTCGGTTTCCGACTTCATTTCGCTGGTATACTGTCCGGCGATGGTCTTGGGTTCGCCATAGGCTACAATCTGACCGTCTCGCAACCACAAGGCGCGATCGCACAGTGGTTCGATTTGTGCCGGACTGTGGGAAATCAGAACAATGGCGCACCCCTGTTGTTTCAACATTCCTAACATCTCCCCCGGTTGGACGCAGAAGCTGACTTGACGCAATGCCCAAAATTGTTCGGTGGGTTTCATCCGTCGCCAACCCGAGAGAACGGTTTCCATAATCGTCACCGGGCGATCGGCTCGGTAGCAGTTGTAACGCTTGCCTAAGTTGCGAACGGTAATGGCTTCGACCATATTTATAGTTCCTCGACAAATCGAGCGCTTTGGCGGTGGAAAAATCGCAACCCGATGGGTAGGAAAATGGCGATCGCGATCGCGACAATTGCCAGCGCCAATCCATTGGGAGCGCGTCCGTCAATCAGGATGGCAACGAATCAGATAGCAGCCGAAACTGCGTCCGTTGTCGTACACTTGTCGGTGCAGTGCGGCAAACTGACGGCGGTGGGTATGCCACACCAAGGCGCTGGGGTCGTAGTGGAGGGTGTAGCCTCGGGCAACGAAGCGGTGGAACAGTGCCACATCGCCGCCGCCGCGACTGGGGGTTCCCACGTCCAACGCCACGTCAAAACCGCCAATGGCGTCCAAGACCTCCCGTCGAAATGCCATATTGACCCCGACGCCAAACCCACTCGCCCACAACAACCGCCGATCGCTCATCTCGTCTCGCCGAAACCACTGTCGGGTCAGACCGCAATCCATGCCACCGTACCCCAATTCAAGTCTTCGCCGCGATCGCGAGTACACACGGCAACCGTGGCACCGGGAAGGGGATCCGGCACTTCAATCTCGCTCCAATCCAGGGTTTCGCGCAACCGCTGCTGTCCCAATTGAGGGGCGCTGGCTGCGGCGATGGCTTCGTGCAGTCGCACCGGATCGAGACGAGAGTCGTGCAATGCCACCGTGGTGCGGGCGATGGGACAGTTGCGCCAGCGAATCACTACCGACGGGCGATCGTAACCCGTCCAGGTATCGGGTAGGTCGGGGGGCTGTTGGAGGTCGTAATCGACAATTGCACTCGCCATGGGCGAAATCTCGGTTAGAGGATATGGAGACAGCGGTGCAACAGGCTGCCAACCCAGAGTTTGGCGGCGAGTTGACCGCGCGGGGCGAAATGGGCGGGAAGGGGGTCCCGAGCGCGTTCTCGGGAAGTTTGCGGCGGCGCATCCCGCGATCGTCCGGCTTTGACCCACAGCCAATATAACCCCGGTCGCAACCAAGGACTGAGGGGATCGGCGCGGAGGGCGTGGCGCTGATTCACGATCGCTTCGGATTCACGTCGTCGTGGTTTGCCCTCACTGCACCGGTCAACCCGGTTGGATTGGAATTGCGCGCGGTCGCCGTGGTCACGGGATTTGCGTTTCTGCTGGCAATCTGGCACCTGATTATCGCCATGACGCACATCTCTCGTCACTCCGGTCGGCGGTCGGATTGGTTTATCGCGATCGTGCTATTGGCGATCGTTCTCGCTTGTGTGGGAGTGGATCATTTCTCGTCTTTGCTGGTGTCTCCCTCTCCCGACATTCCGGTAATCCTGGCAATTCAGGTGAGTGCGTGGCTGATGCTGTTGCTGTCGCAGACCGAGACGGGGGGAAGGTCGAACTCCCGTTTGTTACCGCTAGTCATGGCGGCGGGTGCGGTCAGCGTTAAGTTAAACGCACTGCCGTTATTGCCGATCGCGGTATTATTTTACGGGGTGGGCGGTGCCATCTTGCCGCGATTGGTCGGGGGAAGCGCGATCGCCTTGGTGCTGTTGCTTCCGGCGTTGAGTTTTGGCCCGATCGCCTCGGGGTGTCCCCTGTATCCGTCCGCGTTGCTGTGTTTCGATCTCCCTTGGTCGATTCGTCTGGAAACCGCCAGCGAGCGATCGGCTGAAGTTCAGGGTTGGGGAACGTGGTTCGGCAAAATTCCCGAGGATCGCAATCCGGTGTTGTGGCTATTTTGGCAGTGGTTTCAACTGTATGAAGTCAACCAGGTGTTGATTTTATGCTTGGTCGTGGCGATCGCGGGGTTAATTTATACCTGGAAAGTTGCAAAGGTGCGAATTCCACTCCTCTACCTATGGCAGCTCTCCTTGGGACTTCTCGGGACGATCTTTATTTTTGCCTTCGGTCCGCTAGCGCGATTTGGCTTGGGCTATTTTATCTTAATTCCCGCTATTTTAATCTCGAATTATTTATACGAAACTTGGGGCGATCGCCTGATTCAGTCGATCCGCAAACCGATCGCGATCGCGCGCCGTCGAGTCCCCCTATCCTATCGCTGGTTATTTTTAGCGGGACTATTTCTCGCTTGGCTCTTGCACTATCAGGCGATCGTTCATGAGATCGTACCGCCGAAATTGGACTTTGTCGTGACGCGATCGGCACGAGTTAACGATATTGAATATATCTATCCCATTGATAGCAAATTATCTCTGTGTTGGGGGGCAAAATTACCCTGTGCGTTGGCACCGATCCAGAAAAACATTCGCCTGCGCGATCCGCAGCGGGGACTGGATGCTGGATTCGTCAATCTGGAACGATCCCCCTCCAGCCAGGAAGAGGATATCGGCGAATAACCGACGCTATGTCATCGCCGCAACCGCATCCCACCAGAGTTCGCGCAGTTCGCGAGGCATCATGCTGGCAATCTGCTCGACTTCGCCGTCTGCAATGCGCGATCGCAGTAATTTAAACACCGCACGGACGACTCCTTCAGCATCGACCTCCATCTCGACCCGTTGGAAGTAATTGTGAATTGGCGCGAGGAATTCGGCGAAGACGCGATGCTTGTTGTCCCAACCGCGATCGCCAGCAAGGTGGTCGATCCAAATGTGGGTCTTGTGAATCGTGGTATCGAAGACATTTCAGCCCGTTGCCATACTGCAACACCTCCTTTCTCGTGTCGGCGAGTCCGGTAGGATGGGCATATCGGTACCACTGATTCTAGATTAATCATCGTTGCGGTTGCTGGCAAGGCGATCGCGCCAATTTCAACAAAATCTATGAAACGCCGAATTCTCCAATTTGTTGCCTTATTCTGCATCAGTTTGCTATTAATCGCAAGTTGTCACAGTCACTTCGATACTGTCAAAAATCTCGATCGCGGTGCCGGGGAAACCATTATTGCCTTTGGCGATAGCATTACCAACGGCTATGGCGTTCCCCAGGATCGCGCCTTCCCCAGTTTACTCAGCGATCGCCTGGAATTGCCAATTCTCAATCGCGGCGTCAATGGCGATACCACCGCTGACGGGTTAAACCGCCTCGAAACCGATGTCATTGCCGAAAATCCCTGGTTGGTGATGGTGGGATTGGGGGGAAACGATTATTTACGCAAAATTCCCACTGAAACGATGGCAGAGAATTTAACTAAAATTATTACGAGAATTCAAGATAGCGGCGCGATCGCAGTTTTGTTGGGAATGAATTTAGGCATCTATCAAACCGAGTATAAAGATGCCTACCGTCGCATTGCTGAGGAGACGGGAGCGTATCTGATTACCGATATTATTGAAGGCATTATTGGCGATACGGAATACGTCCTCGACGATAACATTCATCCCAATCGCAAAGGTCATAAACTCATCGCCGATCGCATTGCTGAGGCGTTAGTTCCCTTACTCGATCGCGCCGCGTGGCCCCCTGCACTGTCTGAGTATCGAAAACAGGAATAAAGCTTTTCCCAGACTTCATGAGGTACACTCTTCCTGTTGCCTATTTCCCGTTACCTTCCTCCACTCCGAACACCCCTAACTGGGAACCAAGATCGCGCGTTCCCAGTGTTCGACCCCGTGCGTGACTTCCATGCTTCACCCCCTCTTACTCTTCCACATCACAACCGTCGCACCCACCGACCGACTCCCAGACGCGATCGCCGACCGACCCCCGATCCAACAAGCGCTCGCTCCCACCGTTCCCGCCGATTTGTCCCTCCATCGCACCATTCCCGCACATCTCAACCGCATCACCGACCTCGCCATCAGTCCCGACGGAACCCAATTCGCTACCGCCAGTCGGGATACCACCGTGCGACTGTGGACTCTCAACGGCGATCGCCTCGCACCCCCGTTTAAAGGGGATGGCGGTGCGGTCAGTTCCCTCGCCTTCAGTCCCGATGGCGGCGCGATCGTCAGTGGAACCTTTGGCGGAACCGCGCGGGTTTGGGACATCGCAGCCAATACGATGCGCCAACGCTTCGCCACGGGGAACGGATCGATTTACGACCTGGCGATCGCGCCTAACGGTCAATTCTTGGTGGCGGGTCAAGGGGACAATACGGCGACATTGTGGACGTTAGACGGACAATCCTTCGCCTCTCCCCTCACCGGACACGGCGATCGGGTCGCCGCCGTTATGTTCAGTCCCGACGGTCGCCAAATCGTCACCGGAAGCAGCGATCGCCAGGTGCGGGTTTGGGATCGCCAGGGGAACCTGCTGCGCCAATACGACGGTGGAAATTCCGTTTATACTGTTTCCCTCGCCACCAGTCCGGAAGGACGCCTGCTCGCCATTAGCGGCGGTTCGACGGTAGAGTTGCAAACCTTTGACGGAACCGCGATCGCTACGTTAGACCATGATAGCGGAATCAACGCGATCGCCATCAGTCCCGACGGTCAATTTCTCGCCAGCGGCTGTTTCGATCGCTCGGTAAAAATTTGGCACCTCCCCACGGCTCGCATGGTGCGAACTCTATCGGGATTTTTCGCCGAAGTGAGTGCTGTCGCGTTTAGTCCTGACGGTCAGTATTTGATAACGGGAGATGGGAGCGGGACGATTAAAATTTGGCGATCGTTGTAATCAGTTAATTATATATTCTAGTTAGGTGAGAGTGACTCCAAAAAGTTTAGAGGTTTTCATTGACCTCCAAGTTGGATTCAAGGTTTAGACTGGGTTCGAGAAGCACAGTTCTAGAGGTATTCCATGCATCAGCGACTCGTCGAAGTATTTATTGCAGGTTGTCCCCGCTGCGATGAAGCCATCGATCTGGTTCAACAAATGGCTTGTACATCTTGTCAGGTAAAGATTTGGGATGCGCGAACCGAATCGATCGACGCAACGATCAAACAAAAGTTAGAGCACTACGGTATCTATCGATTGCCTGCTGTTGTTGTCGATGGTGAATTAGTTGATTGCTGAAGAAAATGAATTGAATGAGATCGTCATTTCGCCTCAATCGCATATCCCGCCAGACGGGTTAGACCAATGCTTTTAAGATTGAAACTTCAAAAGGCTCTAATCGCGTTGGCATTTCCAGAACTGTTCCAGATTTTGCCTCCCTCGTTGATAGCAAGATTTGCCACCGCTTTGCTTCCAGTGGTTCATCTGTTTCCAAATCCTTCTCATAGGAAAAGTTGATGATAACTAGAATGACTTCGCCATCGGCTTCTCGAAGATATGCTAAATGTTCGTAAGGATAATAGATTAAACTGCGCCACCGTCCTTCCTGTAAGGCAACACTCGATTTCCGAATTTGAATTAAGCGACGATAGAAATTGAAAACGGAATCTTCATCT
>CAYQUF010000012.1:45822-51815 GCA_964420595.1 uncultured bacterium | reverse complement strand
TTGGGAAGGTGGGCATTGCTAATTTGAATGGATCGGGACAATTGGAAATCGATCGGCAATACCCACCCTACAACTACTCCCCTCATCCCTACCTCATCTCCTGCAACTGGCGAATCCGCTCCAAACTCCCCGTTGGAATCGAAGCAATTAACTGACGGGTATAGGGTTGCTGCGGCTGGCGATAAACTCGTTCGGCGGCGTCGATTTCTTCAATTTTGCCGCGATTCATCACCAAAATGCGATCGCTCATAAATTTGACGACGCTCAAATCGTGAGAAATAAAAATATACGTCAGTCCGAATTCCTGCTGCAACGCCTTGAGCAAATTCAACACCTGCGCCTGCACCGACACGTCCAACGCCGATACCGACTCGTCGCAAATCACGAACTTGGGATTGAGGGCTAAGGCGCGAGCGATACAAATTCGCTGTCGCTGACCGCCAGAAAACTCGTGGGGATAGCGGTTCATCGAGTTGGGATCGATTCCGACGCGATCGAGTAAATCCGCCGCGCGATCGCGCTGTTGTCGCCGCGATTTCCCCACCCCGTGAATCTTCAACGGTTCCATCACCGCCGCGCCGATGGTCATGCGGGGGTTGAGGGAACTAAACGGATCTTGGAAAATCACCTGCATGTCCCGCCGCAAGTGACGTAGTGCGTTCCCTTCCAAATGAGAAATCTCGGCACCCTCGAACCACATCTGACCGCCAATCGGGTCGATCAGTCGCAGTAGGGTTCGCGCTAGGGTGGTTTTACCGCATCCCGATTCTCCCACCACGCCGAGGGTTTCGCCGGGATAGACTTGGAACGAGACGCCGTTGACCGCCATGAAATAGCGTTCGGTTCCGCCGAACATTCCTCGAATTGGAAAGCCGACTTGCAAGTCGTTTACCGACAGCAGCGGCGACTGCGCTTGAAGCGATCGCGATCGCTCGTCCAATTCCGCCGCCGATACTTCTCGCTCGTCCACCAATGACTCGACCTCCGGGAGCGCGTCGGAGGTGGTCGGATTGTTGCGATCTTCGGCAACTTTCGCCATAAAATCGGCGATGGTGGGCAAGTATTTCAATCGCTTGTCCGGTTGGGGGCGACAGGCGAGCAAGCCTTTGGTATAGGGATGTTGGGGGTCGGAGAAAATTTGCCAGACGGAGGCGGCTTCGACGATTTCGCCTTGGTACATCACCGCCACGTCGTCAGCAATTTCGGCAATCACGCCGAGGTCGTGGGTAATGAAGATCATCGACATCCCCCGCCGATCGCGAATTTCGCGCAACAGGTTTAAAATGGCGGCTTGCACGGTCACGTCGAGGGCGGTGGTGGGTTCGTCGGCGATCAGCAGGGTCGGGTCGCACGCGATCGCCATAGCAATTGTCACCCGCTGGATCTGTCCGCCGGAGAGTTCGTGGGGATAGCGGTTGAGGATGTCTTGCTTGCGGCGGTTGACCGCTTGGGCGATATCGCGATCGCTCGGTTGACCGTCGGGAGACTCCTGTTTGAATTCGTCGGTCGCCTGCTGGCGTAACTGCTCGTCGTCGGGGAGCAGTTTCACCTCTTGCAAGCGAGCGATCGCCTGACGTCGCGCTTCGGCTTGGGGGACTTGCTGGTGCAGTCGGATCGCTTCGGTGAGTTGAAACCCGATGTCGTAAACGGGGTTGAGCGCGCTCAGCGGCTCTTGGAAAATCATCGAAATCCGCCCGCCTCGATAGGGTTGCATTTGGGATTGAGACAGTTGCAACAAGTTCGCGTGGGCGCCGGAATGACCGTCGCGATCGTCAAACCAAATTTCTCCGCCCGCGATTTTTCCCGGCGGTTGCGGAATCAATCCCATCACCGCCAGAGAGGTTACGGATTTCCCCGATCCCGATTCGCCCACGATCCCGAGAGTTTGTCCGCGCTTGACTTGAAACGAAATATCGTTAACGGCTTCGACAACGGTTTCGTCTGTATAAAATTGAACCCGCAGGTTGCGAACGTCTAGGACGGTATCACTCATAAAGCGATCTTCGGCAATGATTGAATATAAATTTTAACAGTCTAGTTTAGCTGGGAAAACCGGCTTGTTGGCAAAGTCGGGCGCGATCGCGTCGATATTTGCGAACGGTAGCAAGATTGGCAGCTTTGAGAGCCGTTGTTCGTCACGGGCGAGACACCTTAGTTGAGGAAGGCAACCCGAGCGTTGACCCCATCAAGGGCGGCAAATACTCGATCCGATTCTGACGATCGGTGCGTTTCCTCCAAACTCTGCCCGTTTTATAACGGGAATTGGCAGGAAAATTAAATCGGTTTTCTAGATTTTTCAAGTCACGGTCAGCGACTTTGATTGCTTTTACATTTAGCTTCAAACCTCTCCTGAGTTGGCGTTAAATTTCGATCGATTTCCCCCAAAATTTTGCTGGCGATCGCAATTTTGCCCGTTGTTTGAACGCAATCGAGCCATTGCCTCTGCCGTTTCCATCCCGCTACTCAGCGATAGTGGCTGGCTGCTTCGCCAAGGGTAAGGAAAACCAAAAGGTCGATCCCGCTCCCGGTTCGCTGGTCACCCCGATGTCTCCCCCGTGCGCCGCGATGATTTGCTTGCACAGGTACAATCCCAATCCTACCCCAGTGGAGTGGCGGCTGTTCCCACCGCGATAGTATAGCTCAAACAGGCGATCGCACTGTTCGGCGCTCATCCCCACGCCGTCGTCGCCAATCTCGCAACGCATCCACTCGCCCTCGGGAATGGCGTCTAGGGTCAGTGTCACGCCGGGACGATTGTATTTCAGGGCGTTGGTCATTAAATTTTCAAATACCCGCCACAATTGATTGGCATCAGCCCGGACGAGGGGAAGGTCGTCGCCAATCCGATTGACCAGGGTGGCGCGGTTGTCGGCGATGAGGGGATCTAATTCCAAGGTTATTTCTCGCACGAGCTGGCTTATTTGGAACGGCTTTGTCGAAACTTCAACCCCTTGCATCTCGTTAGAGTGAACTTGAAGTAGGGAGTTAATTAAATTAAGCTGCCGTTCGCTACTTTGAGTCATATTTTGCAAGATGTTAACGGGAACGGACACCGCGCGATCGCCCGCTTGATTTTTTTGCAAGAAATTATTCAATACCATCGACATTCCCATCGTTGGCGTGCGCAGGTCGTGGGAAACCGCGTGTAAAAACACATCTTTGAGGCGGTTGAGTTCTTCGAGTTCGCGCATTTTTTGTTGCAATTGCGCCGTTCGCTCCTCCACTTGTCGCTCCAAATTGGCATTTAGCTCGGCGAGTTGGCGGTAGAGCCGTCCCTGCTTGATGGCGATCGCGATTTGGGTGGCGAGGGCGCGCACTAACTCGATTTCCCATTCTCGCCACTGGCGGGGTCGCTCGCATTGGTGGACGATTAACAGTCCCGAGAGTTGTTCTTCCGGGACAATGGCGACGGCGATGGCGGCTCGCACGCGATATTGTCTTAACGTTTCTTCGCGCGGTGGCGAGCGATCGAGAGCTTCGATATCGTCGAACGCTTGCACGTCGGTTTGCTCGAATAAGTCGATAATTTCTTGCAAGTATTCCGGATCGTCAATCACCAAACTCAAGCAAGACGCCCATGGCTCGCCCACCGATTCGGCAACCACCTTACCGCCGATCTCGGGATCCATATAGCTAATCAGCACTCGATCCGCACCGAGAACGTGGCGCACCTCTTCGACGGCGGTGTTGAGAATTTCGTCGAGATCCAGCGATTGGCGAATCCGGGTGCTAATTTCGCCGAGCAAGCGTTCCCGTTGGGCAGCTTCGCGCAATTGGGTTTCGGCGTGCTTGCGATCGCTAATGTCGTTAATCGCTGCGAGCAAGCACGGTTCGTCGCCAATGTCAATGGTTTCGGCTGAAAACAACCCGACGCGAATCTCGCCGGAGTGGGTGCGGAATTCGGCTTCTTGATTGTACACCGAACCCCGTTCTCGCAATTGGCGAATCAGGCGATCGCGATCTTCGGGATGTCTCCACAGTTGCAACTGTCCCACGGTGTAACCGACAATCTCGTCCCGTCGGTAGCCAGTGGCGCGCAAGAAGGCGTCGTTGACTTCCAGAAAGCGACCGTCTTCAAAGGTGGAAATCGTCATCGAGTCGGGGGAGGCGCGAAAGGCTTTGGCGAATTTTTCTTCGCTGTAGCGGACGGCTTCCTCGGCGCGTTTGAGTTCGGTGATGTCGAGGTTGAAAAAGACCGCACTTTCTCCGTCGGCGTATTTCTGCGCCACACTCAGATAGTGTCGCCACTCGCCATTGCGCCAGAGGGCAATTTCGTTGGAGGTTTTGCGATCGCTCCCGGTAAAAAAGCGATGGGCGCATTGACGGAACTCGCGACCGCCGACGCCGAAATCAATGGAACGACCGAGGAAAGCTTCAGGAGGGTGTCCCGTCATTTGCGCCAGGTAGCGATTGACGCTGAGATAGGTCAAATCGGACCGAATCCAGGCGATGCAGCCGGGAACCGTGTCCAGCAGCACTTGCAATCGGTCTTTGGCGGTTTTGAGTTCCCGTTCGGCGGCGCGGCGATCGCTCACGTCAATGCCGACGCTGATGATATAATCGACCTCGCCCTCGCTATTGCGCAACACGGAATTCGACCAGGCGATGGAGCGGCGCGTCCCGTCTTTGGCGACCCAATCGTTTTCGTAGTAGTGGGGCGATCGCGTTTCTAGGGTGGTTTGAAGGTCGGTGCGATCGCCAATTCGCGTCGAGAGCAGGGGACAGCAGGGTCCGAACGCACCGCTGGAGAGTTGGTCGAGGATGGCGCGAATGGCAGGGATATCTTCTCGTAACAGCAGAAATTCCCACAAGGGGCGATCGCGCACTTCTTCAAACCAATAGCCGGTAATTTGCTCGCAAGCTTGGTTGAAGCGGATAATGCGTCCGTGGCGATCCAACACCACGATTAACGCAGCAGCGGTGTCTAAAATTCCAGTCGCGAAGTTGCGCTCCCGCTCCAATTCTAATTCGGCGCGCTGGCGTTCGGCAACTTCTTGGCGCAGTTGGGCGTTGGCGCAGCTCAGTTCGCTGGTTCGCTCTTGCACCCGCCGTTCTAAGGCTTCGTGGCTCTCTTGTAAGGCGACGGTGGTGCGGTGCAGTTGGGTGATGTCGTTCCCGATACACAGGATTTCGCGTACGTGTCCGCTGTTGTCGAGAATGGCTTTGTTCGTCCACGCCACCCAAACGCGATCGCCATTGCGACGGATATTCTCATTTTCGTGAAAGCGATACTGTTGCGGGTTGGCGATGAGATGAGCGACCGTCTCGGCGAGGTTATCGCCAGTTTCGGAGGTAGGGGGGACGATGGTTCCGAGAGCCGGACAACCGAGAATTTCGTCTTCGCGATAGCCGAAAAAGGATTGGGCAAATTCGTTGAAAAAGGTAATTCGCCCCTCCGTATCCAAGCGTAAAATAATGCTATTGGCATTTTCGACCAATTCGCGATATTTGGCTTCGCTGGCTTGTAAGGCGCGTTTGAGGGAGGTTTGCTCCCGTTCTGGCGGCGAGGGAACGTCGGACGCATTCGCCAAGATGTGCTGCATCCGCTCGAAAGCGGCGTCGTCCCGACAGCACTCTCGCAGGGCTTGTAAAGATTCGGAGTCGAGGTTCATCGAATTCACCCCAGCGGGCGATCTAGAAGCAGGACGCGGACGCACGGGTTGAAAGGTCATCGTATTGACTGGGTACGAGAATAGTGACGCCAAACCAGCGAGTCAATCGGAAACGGTGAAATGGATCTTAGCGATCGCCAACGATGCCAGCGACGGTTCCCTAGTTTCTACCATAACAGCCCAACCTAAAGTTCGACGTTCGAGCGATCGCCAGTTTCTGTCTGGATCGCGTCGGATTGCAGACGCCAATGGTTTCCTCTGAACGGGGAGCTGACTGTTAGAGGGTTGCCGATCTCATCAGCATAGCAAACTCCCGAATCTGCCCATTGCGTCGGTCGCGCCAAAATGCCTTAGCTACGAGCGTACCGCTTTCGGTTTGAA
>CAYQUF010000012.1:0-45722 GCA_964420595.1 uncultured bacterium | reverse complement strand
TTGCGTCGGTCGCGCCAAAATGCCTTAGCTACGAGCGTACCGCTTTCGGTTTGAAGATGGCAAGGTCGTCTTTTTTGGCGGCGGTTCTGCGGAGGTTGTGACGCGCAGTTTCACTAAGGGACAGCCTGACGCAAGTTGCCAGTCTCATCATACTTGCACCGGATTTAATCTATGCAGAAGTTGGAAATATCATTTGGAAGCTGCAAAGAGTCGGAGATATGTCTCAAGAAGATGCAGAAGAGGTTCTCAATAAATTTCAATCTATCGAGCTTGAGATTCATTTGTCATCTTTATTTATAGCTGACGCATATGGTCTTGCAATTAAGTGCCAAAGAACTGTCTATAATTCGCGCTCTCTCGCGCTCAGTCTTCAACAGCAATGTCAATTTTTGACTGCTGACAAGAAACTCGTAAATTCAATCAGTGATGTGTTTTCCAATGTGATGGCGATCGCCAATGGGTCTTGAAGGGATTAGCCATAAAACTTCGTAACCTCGCGTCCTTCCCCACCTCCCCAAACCAGGTAACATGAAATCGGGTTGCAGAATGACTCCAACACTTAGTGTTCTTTGTGTCTTTTTGGTGAAATTGTGCCCGACCATCGTTATACTCACTCATTCGCCAGATTTCATATAAAATCGTTCCATCGCAACCGAACGGGTGCATGGCACATTCGAGAGTCCTGAAAATTTACAGTTCCATCGCCTTAGCGGTTGTAACCTTCGCCGTGCTGGGAACGTGGCGGGTCAGTTCGACTCAATCGCCCTGGAACGATCGCCGCTTACAGCGAATCCGCACCCTAACGTTGCACTCTGGCAATTGTCCGGTGTTTCCCTCGGCAATGGCATACAGCCCCGATTCGGCGGTGTTGGCGGTGGGAACCTATCGCTACGACCGAGCTTGCGGCGTTCCCACCGAGCGAGCCAGCCAGTTGACCCTGTGGGATCTGGAGACGGGAGAGGCAATTTCGACTCTATTCTCGGATGGGGCGATTCCGACTCGGGGAAAAGCGCTCAACGACGGACAGCCGTTGTTGGGCAATGTGGTGCGCGATCTCGCCTTCGACCGCAGCGGACAATGGGCGATCGCGGGTCTGTCGGACGGGACGGTACGGATTTGGGATCGCCAGACGGGTCACCCGCTCCCCACCCTGGAGGGACACGAGACGGCGGTGCAAGTGCTGGAATTGTCGCCGAGGGGACAGATCCTTGCCAGTGGCAGTTCGGATGGCACGATCGCCCTGTGGGATCTCGATGGGTTTCGCCGCATTGGTACCCTAGCGGGACGGGATACGCCAGTGCGAACCATTCGCCTGTTCCGCCACGCCGCTCGGTTAATCGCGCAATCGGTGGAGGGAACCACGACGCTGTGGGATACCGACGCCGCCAACCCCATTCGCCAGTTCCAGGGAACGAGAGCGGTCGAGGTCAGTCCGGATGGGTTAACCTTTGCGATCGCGACCGCCGACAATGCGATCGAATTGCGACATAGCGATCGCGGCACTCGCATCCGAACCCTGTCGGGGCATCTCGAACCGATTCGGGCGATCGCCTTTAGTCCCGACGGCACAATGCTCGCCAGTAGCAGCGAGGACAATACCATCCACCTGTGGAACGTCCGAACTGGGGCGATGGTTCGTACCTTGTCCCCCGTGGGCATGACTCGCTTCCACCGCTCTCCCATTGCAGATGGGGCGATCGCTTTTAGTCCCGACGGGACGCAACTTGCTGCCAGTGCGTTAATGGCTGGCGAACAGGGCGATCGCCACAGCGAGCCTGTGGTACGATTGTGGGATATTCCAACAGGTCGGACAATCGAGACGATCCAGGCGCGATCGCCCTTTGGTTTCAGTCCCGACGGCACCCGATTTGTGGGGGTTTGGGGGCAAGAACTGAAGGTGTGGCAGGTGCGGCAGGTGGGGGAGGTTCCCTCGGTCAGTCCGCTTCCCGGTTCCGAGCGACGCTAAGTTCGGAGGTAGGCGGAGACGCCGCCGCGATCGCCCCGTTCGATATGCAAGCGATCGTCGAGATAGGTGGTTTGCAGCCAACCCGTTGCCCATTTCCCCAGGGGAAGGGTGAGGGCGGGAAGGTTGCCCAGGCGGAATTTGAGGCGATCGAAGCGGAATTCGATCCGGTGGCGATCGCTAGACTCGAACGATCCCGCTACGGTGAGGGTGCCAAAGGGCAGAATGACGCGGTTTTCGATGCGCCGATCTTGAGCGTCGATCGCCTGGATTACCTTTGGGGTCGAGGTTTGAGCCTTGACCGGCTTGCCGGATTTGCCCGTGCCGCTCGTCCAAATTAACCGCCAGTCACCATTGAGAGCGGGCAGTCCGTCACCCCGCTGTTGCTGTTTCTCCAAAGTGGCGATCGCCGCTTGCAGCACTTGCGGGTCGGGGCGAGGTTCCCGAGCGGCGTCGATGAGAATGGCTCGTGGGTTCTCGATAGTTGGCTCCTCGTCTATATCACAAAATTGTACTTTTGTCAAATCGGGTCTCGATCGCTCCTCCAAAATTGGTGTCGCGAGACAGGACTTGTCAAGGGGGCGATCGCTGGGCAACCGCACGCAATGGCACGGGTTTGAGGGGACGAAAACCGCAATTGGATATAGAACCCCTATGCTTTCCAAGCTAAGTTTACCATGAAGTCGCTCAAATCGCGCAAACTCGTGGCGTAATTTGTAACGATTCTCAATTAATTTTTGTCGGATTTGGCAGTTAATTTTAAAATTCGAGCAGTTTGGTGCTTAAGTTATAAGATTTACTAATAAAACAAAAATTGGTAACCTTCGATACTTACCCATTGGAATCAACTTGATACAACTAACATCAAGTCGAGCCAACTGCCACTCAATTTAAATTTCAATTTCTAAAATCTAGATAATAACCAAATCGGTTGCTTCTAGGGTTCCGATTTGAGCCAACGCGCTTAAATGACTGGTCCGAGAGAAGCAAGTTGTTGTTGGTGCTTTGCCATTTGTTATGGATTGCTAACAGCAGCCACACGGCGGGAGAAAAGCCCGGGAGGAGTCAATAGCAGTCGCTGTATTGCTATTTACTTTCCCGGGTTTTTAAATTGGCAGTTTCAACACCATTTAGTCTAACCCATGAGCGACAATCCCAACTTTATTCCCCCCAACGCTAACGGACGCCACGGGCAAACCGAGGCACAACGCGCCCTCGACCGAGAAGCCCAATTGCCGCAGACGGGTTGGCAGCAAGAAGTCAGCCGAGGGTTAGAATTTGGACTCGAGGCAGCCGAAAGTATTAACGATCGCGCCATTCCCACCTTTTCGCGCGGCGAACTGCCCCACTATGCCGGAATCAATACCTTTTTAAAAGCGCCCTATCTCGAAGACGTGCGCCAAGTAGGAAATTACGATGTCGCCGTCGTCGGCGTTCCCCACGATTCCGGAACTACCTATCGACCCGGAACCCGCTTCGGTCCCCAGGGAATTCGCCGCATTTCTGCCCTGTATACCCCCTACAACTTCGAGATGGGCATCGATTTGCGCGAGCAAATTACCCTATGCGATGTCGGCGATATTTTTACGATTCCTGCCAACAACGAAAAGTCGTTCGACCAAATTTCTAAAGGCATCGCCCATATTTTCAGTTCCGGCGCGCTCCCAATTGTTTTAGGCGGCGACCACTCCATCGGCTATCCCACCGTACGGGGCATTTGTCGGCATTTGGGCGATAAAAAAGTCGGCATTATTCACTTCGATCGCCACGTGGATACTCAAGAAACCGACTTAGACGAACGGATGCATACTTGTCCGTGGTTTCACGCCACCAACATTAAAAACGCGCCGCCCAAAAATTTAGTTCAATTGGGGATTGGCGGCTGGCAAGTGCCGCGTCCGGGGGTCAAAGTTTGCCGCGATCGCGCCACGAATATTCTTACCGTTACCGATATTACAGAAATGGGATTGGATGCGGCGGTAGAGTTTGCCTTAGACCGCGCTCTCGACGGTACCGATTGCGTTTGGATTAGTTTCGATATCGATTGTATCGATGCGGGATTCGTTCCCGGAACGGGCTGGCCCGAACCCGGCGGTTTGTTGCCCCGGGAGGCGCTGTATTTATTGGGCAAAATTATCCGCCGAGCGCCCGTTTGCGGTTTGGAAGTGGTGGAAGTCTCGCCGCCATACGATATCAGCGATATTACTTCCCTCATGGCGACCCGCGTGATTTGCGATGCGATGGCGCATTTAGTGGCATCGGGACAATTGCCGCGATCGCAACCGCCCGCTTACCTCCATCCCGAACCCCAGCCGGAACTGACGAGCGAGTGAGGGCGCTATGCACGAAACCGATATGACCAAAGCCTTAATTTTAACCGTTAAAGATTGGCAGAACGGTCAGCCAGATTCCGGTAAAATCACCCGCATTCATCTCGTCGTCGGACAGTTTACTTGTGTCGAACCCGCCAGCTTGCAATTTGCCTTTGACGTGCAAACCCGAAATACCGAATTGGAGGGAGTGGAATTGGCAATTCGAGAAACGCCGTTGGTGGCCCATTGCCATCCGTGCGATCGCGATTATTCTCCCGAAATCGGACTGCACTATGCCTGTCCCCACTGCCAATCTCCCATGGACGATATTCGCTCGGGACGGGAATTGAAAATCGAGCAGATTGAATACACGCCAGCGTGCGTTGAAGGATAGAAAAATTATGCATCAAACTGCTAGCGCCGCCTTAGAAATTAACCTCCTACACGCCAACCAAGCGATCGCCGATCGCAACCGATCGCAATTTGACGGGTGGGGAGTGACGTGCCTCAACCTAATGAGCAGTCCGGGCACCGGAAAAACCGTATTGCTCGAACGCACGTTAGCTGCCCTCACCCCTCAGTTGAACATGGCGGTCGTCGAAGGGGATATGACCACCCAACTCGATGCCGATCGCTTGCGTCAATACGGCGTTCCCGTCATTGCCATTAACACCGGACGTTCCTGTCACCTCGACGCCAAAATGGTGGCGGGAGGATTGCACCAACTCCAGAGTGAAACCAATTCCGAGGATCTCGATTTAGTCCTAGTCGAAAACGTGGGCAATTTGGTGTGTCCGGCAGAATTTGAAGTGGGAGAACACGCCAAAGTCGCGTTACTCAGCGTCACGGAAGGGGAAGACAAACCCTTGAAATATCCGGTGATGTTTCAAGAAGCCGATTGCTTGTTGCTGACCAAAATGGATTTAGCGCAGCATTTAGATTTCGATCGCGATCGCCTGATTGACAATGTACGACAGCTCAACCCCGACGTCACCATTCTCCCGATTTCGGCTAAAACCGGATTCGGCTTGGATGCGTGGTTCAATTGGGTAAAATTGCAAATTGCCCTACGCCACCAATCGGCAAAAGCCGCCACCAAATTCGATACCGCCAATGCGAACTAGAAGCATTTTCTAGGCTGATAAAAATACACTCCCCTATTGCCTTCTTGACCGCACGCGATCGCTAACGGCTCTAATCCTGTTTCGAGAGAACGCCAATGAAACGCCGCCAACTCTTATCGAGTCTCGTTCTATTTCTCGCCAGTATCTTCATCACCGTCAGTTGCGCCTCCCCCAACGCACCGACGGAAACTGCCACCCCAGGCAAACCCATCAACATGGGATATAGCGCCTGGCCCGGCTGGTTCCCCTGGAAAGTCGCCGAACAAGAAAACCTATTTGCCGCCAACGAAGTCAACGTCAACCTCCAGTGGTTCGACGGCTATCTCGACTCCATTAACGCCCTCGCCGCCGGACAGTTAGACGCCAACACCCAAACCCTCAACGACACCATCAGTTCCGTGGCGGCGGGATCGGATCAAGTGATTGTTTTGGTTAACGATAACTCCACCGGAAACGACAAAATTATCGTCTCCGCCGAAATCGAATCGGTGAAAGATTTACAAGGCAAAACCATCGCCGTCGAAAAAGGGACGGTGGATCACTTCCTGCTGTTGCGGGGATTGCAAGAAGCGGGATTGTCCCCCGAAGACGTCACCATTAAACCCCTAGAAACCGGCGCCGCCGCTGCTGCCTTTGTCGCCGGTCAAGTGGATGCGGTGGGGGTATTTGCGCCGTTTACCACCAAAGCACTGCAACGGGAAGGCAGCAAAGAACTGTTCACTTCCGCCGACTTCCCCGGCGCGATTCCCGACCACCTCGTCGTCAGCCGCCAGATGGTTCAAGAACGACCGGAAGCGGTGCAAGCCTTGGTCGATACCTGGTTCGACACCCTGGCATTTATCGACGCCAATCCACAGCAAGCCTACGAAATTATGGCAAAACGGGCAGGGGTGAGCGTGGAAGAATACAAGGACTACGACGCCGGAACCACGATTTTCAGCTTGGAAGACAACCTCGCCACCTTCCAACCGGGAGACGACATGACCTCGCTTCCCTACGCCGCCGAAGAAATTTCGCAATTCCTACTCGATAGCGGCTTAATCGAACAAAAACCCGACCTGAGCCAGTTACTCGACGATCGCTTTGTCAAAGCCTACGCCGAATCGCAACAGTCATGACCCCCACTGCTCCCAAATCCCCCCAAATGCTGCCGCCAACAGTCTTCTGGCGCATTCGCGAGGAGATTCCCCGTCGCTTGAGTGGGGGATTGATGGCGATTTCCATTGGCGTCCCGCTGCTGCTGTGGTGGCTGGTGTCGGCGACGGGGTGGGTGGAGCCGCTATTTTTACCCTCGCCTGCGGGAGTGTTGCAAGCCATCGTCCGGTTGTGGTCGAACCAGACGCTCCCGAAGGATATCGCCTATAGCCTGTTTCGCGTCCTCAGCGGTTTCCTTCTCGCCGCTGCGATTTCGATTCCCCTGGGGATTTTAATGGGAACGTTTGCCAGTATTCGGTCTCTCGCCGAACCCATCATCGCGATCGTTCGCTATATGCCAGCTCCGGCGTTTATTCCCCTGTTAGTCCTCTATTTCGGGTTGGGGGAGGTGCCGAAAATCCTGCTAATTTTGATCGGGACGCTGTTTTTCAACACGCTGATGGTGATGGATGCGGTGAAGTTCGTGCCGAAGGAGTTAATCGAGACGACCTACACCCTCGGGGGAAACCGATGGCAGGTGCTGTTACAAGTGATTTTGCCCCATACCCTTCCCAATATTATCGATGCGGGTCGGGTGAATATGGCAGCGTCGTGGAATTTGGTGATTGTGTCGGAGCTGGTGGCGGCGACGGAGGGATTGGGTCGGCGCATTAGCGTGGCGCAGCGATTTTTAAAGACGGATGAAATCTTTGCTGGATTAATTGTTATTGGCTTAATCGGACTGACGATTGATTTGTTGTTTCGATTGCTGTTGCGTTTGTCGTGTCGCTGGACAGTGGAATAGGCAACAGCGTACTCGCGATTGCGTCTAATAGGAGACCCCCCATGCACTTAGAAGTCAACCAATTGCACAAGCAATTTCCCACCCGCCAGGGATCGCTGGTGGCTCTTCGCGATATTAACTTGCACGTCGAAACTGGCGAATTGGTATGCGTGGTGGGAGCGTCGGGGTCGGGAAAATCGACGTTGCTGCGCTTGGTTGCGGGGTTGGAGCAACCGACGGGGGGAGAGATTCGCGTGGATGGGGTTCCGGTTATCGGACCGGGACGCGATCGCGGTATGGTCTTCCAGCAGTATACCCTATATCCGTGGATGACGGTGGCGCAAAATGTCGGGTTTGGCTTGAAGTTGCAGGGGATCTCGACGTTAAAACGCCGACAGCGGATTGCCTATTATTTAGACATTGTCGGGTTGGCCGATTTTGCCAATGCGCTGCCGAAGGAGTTGTCCGGTGGGATGAAACAGCGGGTAGCGATTGCCCGTGCGTTGGCGTCGCAACCGAAGATTTTGCTGATGGACGAGCCATTTGGCGCGTTGGACGTGCAGACGAAGGAGGAGATGCAGCAGTTTTTGTTGGAGTTGTGGCGCGAAACCCAGACGACGATTTTGGGGATTACTCACGATGTGGAGGAGGCGGTGTTTTTATCCCAGCGGATTTACGTGTTGAGTTCGCGACCGGGGACGGTGCGGCGAGAGGTGACGGTGGACCTACCGCGCGATCGCGACTATCGTATCAAGCGATCGTCCCATTTTCAAGGGTATCGGGAGGAAATTATGACGCTGTTGCGGGGGAAGGAGGCGGTGTTGGTTTAGGGGGGTGGCTGGCGTTGGGATGAAGGTGCGAAGTGCTGACAATTTGAGAATGATGGCGAGGTTTCGGGTGGGAGCCTCGTTTTTTAGTCCCCTTGCGGGGAAATTGGGAAGTTGAACCTGAAGCTTCAGGCTGCCAAAAGGCCTGCGAAGGCCAGGGGGGTCGCTGCGAACAGCAGTTTCCGTCCCCTTGCGGGGAAATTGGGAAGTTGAACCCTACCCATTTGGAAACCTTGCTGTATTTAGCTTTCAAGGTTCAATGGACCGAATAAGATTAAGAAACTTAAACCGAGCGACTTAGAACCCCACCCAGAGAAGCCGGGATTGCAGCATTCGATACCCCCCGTCTCAATCGATGAATTCCTGGATCGGTATCCAGACCGTTCGCAACAGTGCTACGAGTTGAGGCAAGGCGTCACTGTCGAGATGCCAAAACCGAGAGAAAAACCTTCCGAAATCGCCGCATCGACGAGAGACAAGTTCCTTGGTTTGTCCCCAGAGAATGCATCCCTAGCTCACGAATCCCGTCACGACAGTTCCTCTGCGATCGCCCTGGGAGAATCAGTTAAGCTAGTGGTTGAAGTCGTTTCGACGAATTAACGGGACAATTACGCCCTCAAAATTGCCGACTACGAAAGGATTGGCATTGGCGAATACTGGATTGTCGATGATTTAGGTCTTGGCGGACGGCGTTACATTGGTTTTCCCAAACCACCAACTTTCACCGTGTGTACCTGGGTCGATGGAGAATACGAACTGCAACAGTTTCGAGGTCGCGATCGCATTATTTCGGCTGCGTTTCCCGACTTTCCCCTAACCGTTAACCACGCCTTAAATCCAGTCTAATCAATCGGAAATCTCGTCAGAATCGGGAAGTTGCGCGCTCGATGGAAGGTGTTGTAGCGGGTTGTGTCGCACCATAAGTCAGCTTCAGGCGATCGCAATTTAATTGTAGAAATAGCGGCTAGCAAAGCATCACTGAATGGCATGAAATGGTGAGTCAAAGAATACAGTTAAATGTAATCATCTAGTGCGTCATCAATCGTCTTGCCATTGAATCGATCTTGCCACTCTTTGACTAAACAATCCAGCCGTTCTTCGAGTTGTTCGCTAAAACTTTTAGAGGTGATACTGCGAGACGATCGATCTAGAATTTCAAATAATATCACGTAAAAATCGTTAGTCTCTGAAACAAAATCCCAAAGTTGCCTGCCTATCAAAGTACTATTTTCAAAGTCATTTAACGTACCTCTAATTTGGGACGATATTCTCTCTTCTCTACCGTATGTCATGCCAAGCAAAAATTTTGCATCCGGTTCGTTGCTTCTATACTCCTCAATAACCTCATTTAGACTGTTCACCATATCAATATTCATGGTGTTAGGTCCACTCTTAACCTGAATATAGTTGTTTCTACCATTGACCGTTTTCTCAATGTCGGGTTTTCGTCCAGTTCGCGTCCTGGCTTGACCCGTAAATTTCTCGGCTCCACAACGAACCAATAAATTTTCGACCGCAGATCCCCACGAAGTCACAATCGATCTTGTTACAGTTTGATATAAATTAAATGCCAGAATTTCTCGGGATGTCTTGAAATTTAAAACTTTCATCAACAAAGGGTTAATATCTAAGTTGCTAAGCTGGATAGACTGCAACATTTTAATTTGAGATTCTAGAAATTCTTTGCCAATATGGTAAATCCATGCCGACCTCACATCTTGCTGAAAAGGTTGAAATTCCATCTTGATTTGAAGGATTTCACCAATTTGCTCGCCGGTTAATATCTGCCTTCCTTTTCCAGTCTCGAGCTGAGCAAGTTTGCTCGCATCCGCTGTCAAAAAATCATCCCAGTCATTCTCCAAAAATTGAGCGAGTGCGTTGGCTTTTCCTTTGCCCACTCCGTTTGCCTTTTTAACCAATTCAACAATTAGCTCTTCCGAGTTTTTATCTCCTTCTACGACCATCTTTAGAGACCCCAATTGAAATTAGATGAGATTCAGAGAAAGCTGTTGCGTTGAATTTTTATTCATCCAACTGACATCATCAGTGTTTTTATATCGCGAGTATGGAAAACTTGGATAAACAACTGGCTCTTTGCCATTTAAACGGTCAATTAACATTCGAGCAATCGCCCTTCCTAAAGAACAGGGAACCGCATTTCCAACTTGTCGATATTGCTCGATTAACTTACCTGCAATTATCCAATCATCCGGGAATTCTTGAATGCGTTTGTACTCTTCAATACTGAGGGGTCTATCTTCCTCGGGATGAGCTAAATCGGTTGCAGGCATCGCTGGATGCGTGACTAGAGTTGGAGCGGGTTTATCCCACGCCAGCCTGCGGTAAAAACCCGTTTTCCCACCACCGGCATGAAAGGAGGCACCTAATGCTTCTTCGTGTAACTCTTCGGGTAAATCTCGCCAGTGTTGTCCGGGTTTCAAGAGCCGATAGTATTTGAGCCTTTTTTCAGGAAACTTAACAAAATGATGACCTTCTTTGGGAAGACCTTCTAAAGCCTCTCGCAAGGTTCGCCATTTTGGCAGTCCGTACGAGCCGTTTTCGGAATGAGTCGGGGTCAGATAGGGTAATTTTTCCCCATCGCGACTGCACGCAATGATGATTCTTTCTCGCTGTTGTGGCGATCCAAAATTGGCAGCATTGTATAAGTTAAAGGAAATACTATATCCCGCCTCCTCAAGTTTGCGAATCACAAACAACAATGCACTTCCTTTCTTGTTGTGAGGTTTAGGCTTTAAGGAGGCAGACAATAGTCCTCGCACATTTTCGACGATCGCAAATTTAGGGTGAAGGTCGATAATTAAATCGATAAATGTCAAAAAGACATTCCCTCGTTCGTCATCAAATCCTCGCCGCTTTCCCGCACTGCTAAACGCTTGGCATGGTGGACCTCCAACAATCACATCAATGTCTTCACTCAAACTTAACCCTGCCTGACTTCGAATTTCTTTGGCTGAAAATTCTCTAATATCACCGATTAACGCGATATCCGGTCGATTGTTTTTAATGGTTTGTTGAGTGGCTGGCTCGGTTTCGCAGGCAAGAAGGACTTTAATCCCCTCTTTTTCTAAACCCAGATCTAATCCCATACAGCCAGTAAAAAAACTTAATGCTTTGAGGGGGGGCGGAATCAATGACTGGCGCGCATCTTGTGGGACGATTATATTTTTAGGATCTATCTTGCACTGATACTGATGACAAGACTCTGAATCTACAATCCATTGATTGTTAACTCTCTCTCCGCTAATTTCACCACATTGAAGCAATTGGCGAATATCTTGCTCCGAATAGTTCAGAATTTTGGAGGCTTCTTGCACAGAGAGACTTTGATTAGACATGGGTTCGGATCGAAGTCGAAACTAATATTAAGTTCCGTACAGTTATACAGTTACATATTTGAAAGCTTGGTGAATAAATGTTGTGTATCATTCACTTTACGCTTGAATGTAACGTTATCGGTCAGATTTCTAATTATACCATAACTTCACCAACAAGATGCAACTTCCTTTCCTGGCTTTATTCCTAGAGAATGAAGCCTCCAAATCTCCAACGATACCGGATACGAACCCGATATTGCCGTCGTCCATCGACCCTCCCTCGCCAGCGACCCCTGTTGGATTGGTCGATGGAGAATACGAACTGCAACAGTTTCGAGGTCGCGATCGCATTATTTCGGCTGCGTTTCCCGACTTTCCATGCTCAACCCAACCGACCCCTTCTGCTAACTCGCCACAGTAATCACAATCTTACCCGAAGCACGTTCGGATTGACTGTATTCGTGCGCCGCCTTTATCTCAGAGAGCGGATAGGTGCGATCGATAATCGGACGAACTTGACCCGCTTCAATCCAAGTTTTGAGATCGTTTAACCCCGAACTATTTCCGCTAACAAATACGAATTTAGCTTTCTTTCCTGGTGTCAGATACGATAGCGCCGCCGAAATCGCATTTCCCGGCATGGGAACCGTTGCCAAATATACGCCTTTCGGGGTTAAAATCGACTTGCAGCGAGCAAATGGAACTTTCGACACGGTATCGAAAATAATATCGTATTTCTCGCTTCCTTTGGTAAAGTCTTCGCGGGTATAATCGAGAACGCGATCGGCTCCTAACCCCTTGACAAATTCGGTTTTCTGACCGCTACAAACGCCCGTGACATTTGCTTCAAATACGTTTTTGGCTAACTGCACGGCGAACGTTCCTACGCCACCCGAGGCACCATTAATTAACACCTTCTGTCCTGCTTCAATATTGCCCAATTCGCGCAATCCTTGCAGTGCGGCTAATCCCGTCACGGGAACGGCGGCGGCTTCTTCGTGACTTAAATTATCGGGTTTGAGCGATAATGCTTTTTCAGGAACGACGGCATATTCGGCATACGCACCTTGAGTCAGATCGTCGTAGAGTGCATAGACCAAATCGCCGGGTTTAAATTGAGTTACCCCTTCGCCAACTTCGACCACTTCGCCGGAGAGATCGAACCCTAAAATTATCGGAAATCGCAAGAGCGTAGCCGGTGCGAACAATCCCTGTCGAATTTTCCAGTCCAGGGGATTGACGCTGGTGGCGCGAACTTTAACCAACACGCGATCGCGCTTGAGTTTCGGCGTTTCCACCTCTTTGTATTGCAAGACGTCGGCAGATCCGTAGCGATTGATGGTCACGGCTTTCATAAAACTTCTAGCTCCCTAATTGGCAATATCAATCAACCGCGATCGCGCCTTGACAATTATTTCTGGTTCTCGCCTTGCTGCTGTGAAACCAAATAAATTGTAGTGGCTTGCTCTCGCCCCCGTAATTGAATTTCGCCAGCTTGCTTTGCCCGATAGCGATCGCGCGTCAGTCGAAATGTTTCTTCCGAAATCAAAATGTTATAGCACCCGTCGGCATGAACTTGCTTGTTCATCGATTCCAAACGAGCCGCTACATTTACCGTATCGCCGACCACCGAATAATTCAACCGTCGCGCCCCGCCCAAACTTCCCGCCATCAACGGTCCGGTATGCACGCCAATTCCAATGCGAATTAACGGTTTTCCCTCGGCTTTTAACTCTTCGTTGAGCTGTTTCAAGCGTTCGTGCATCGCCAAACTGGCTGAAATAGCATTCAAGGCATCTTGGCGAATTTCTTCGTCGCTCGTGTGGGGAAACGGCACGCCAAAGATCGCCATAATCGCATCGCCGATATATTTATCCACCACGCCGCCGCGATCCATAATGCATTGGGTCATGGTGTCGAGATAGCGATTCAACCAGTTAAATAATTCCGACGGGGACAGTTTTTCCGAAATCGTGGTAAAGCCGCGAATGTCCATAAACAATACCGTCGCCACCAACTCTTGCGCCTGCAATTCCCCTTCTTCAAAGAACTCTTCTTTGCGTTGCCAAATCAAACTCGCCGTTTCGGGAGCGACGTAGGTTTCAAACAGGCTCATCAACTGCTGTCGCTGGAATTGTTCGCGCAGTTGCACGATCGCCCCAGACAGTAATATCGTGCCCATGGGAGCGGCGACGGGCAGCCACCAGCGTCCGAGGCTAAAGGCAGAGAGGGCGATGGCAAACCACGCCACCGGTAAGGCAATGGAGAGGACAACGCGCCCCTTCAACTGGCGATCGCTCAGCACCATGCTCGTTCCCATCCCCAACACCAACAGGATCGGAATTAACAACCAATCGGGACTGCGGTGCAAAAAGCCCGAATCGAGTAAATTGTCGATCGCCGCCGCGTGCAAATAGACCCCCGACGTGGGCGGTTCCGGGTTCAACGGCGTCCGCATCGGGTCGTCGCCTGCGGTGGCGGTAAATCCGACCAGGACGAACTTGTCTTCCAACCGACTCGCCTCGATGCGACCTTCTGCCACATCGACAAACGAATAGGTGTTGACCTCCTCCGTGCGACCGGGCCAGTTCATCCACACCGTCTGCATTTGAGCGTTGGGCGTCGGTTCGGGAATCGGAATCATCCCATCGGGATGGAAGGCATTGTACACTTCCACCGTGGCAACGCCGAGGGCGGGAATGCTAAAAATTAACTCCCGGCTTTCGGGTTCGATGTTATTCACCCACAGGGCAATTTGGCGGGTAATGCCATCGCCTTCGGCTTGATGCAGGATATGTCCCTCGGTGACTGCGTTTTGGGTGAGAACTTTGACGGGTTCGAGGGGTTTTCCTTCGCGATCCCACGCCTTAGCTAAGACCACATTTCCCGCTTGGGCGATCGCTTGGGCAAAGGCGTCGTCATTCGAACCGGGATCGACGAATAAAATATCGAGTCCGATCGCGGCGGGTTCGGCTTGCTCTAAGGCTTGCAGGAGTTGTACGTACCGCTGTCGCGACCAGGGAAACTGTCCGTAGGCTTCCAAGCTGGCATCGTCAATGCCGATGACGACAATGCGATCGTTCCAATCGTCGTCGTTGGGCAAGACTTCCCGTGCCTGGAATAAGACGTTATAGCCGACCCGTTCGAGGGGTTGCCACGCTCCCAACGCAGCGAGACCGAGAGCGATGGCGGCGGCTAAGAAACCGGGAAACCAGGAGCGATCGCTCGCCAAGTGTAACCAAAAACGCTGTATCCAAGTTTTCGCAGCCATGACCTTCAGGAAAAAATAGGGCAAAGGGGCGATCGAAAGCCGCCCACTTTCTCAAGGTAACTAATTCCCTGAGTTCGACTCCATCGAATCAGACCCCGGAACAATTAAATCGTAAACTTGCTCGTCTCCGAGGGGATCGCGCACGACCACCCGCAAGCGGCGATTGGCAGGAATTGGAACGACCGTGCTAATGCGACCGTTGGCACCGGGGTCGATCGGTTCGCCGTTGACAAAGACCGCGTTGACGGGATTGACCTCCATACTGATTTGAACCTTACCCGCATCTTCTCCCGACAGTAGGGCGATCGCCACTTGTTCGACGCGGCGTTGGGTCAGGCGAGGGGTCGTGGGCGGCTGTCCCGGTCGGATCGTGGCGGTATAGCCCCCTTGCACGGTGCGCCTTTGGTCTTGTCCCATCACGTCTACCAACCCGTTTAAACCGCTGACGATCGTTTCGCCGCCCGGCAGCACCACCACGCCGAATTCCGTGCCGCGAACCCCCGCACTTCCGGCTGGCGTTTCGATGATAAAGCGAGATTGGGGATCGACTAGCTCCCGCACGCGCACTCGAATGCGTCCCTGACTCATGCCCAGATCGGTCTGGGTGCTGCCCCCTCGGACTTGCTTGCGACTAACGGTGGCAGTTCCGGTGAGGCGATTGATGGTGAGATTGGTATTCTCGCCCACTTGCACCGTCGCCAAGTTGCGATCGACGACGAGGGTGGCGCGCGCGTCTTCTCCGGTTCGCAGGTCGTCGCCCACCACTTGCAGGCGATCGCCTACTTGCACGGGTTGACCTTCGGAGGTGACGTTGCCTTCGACTTCGGTGACTTCAATATAGCGCTGTTGGGGCAATTCTCCCGCGCCACCCGCGATCGCTGGGACGTGATGCGCGATCGCCGCACTGGCAACCGAAGATAATCCTAACAGCAACAGTTTCGATGAACCCAGGTTCGTTAATATTTCGGCAAAATAGGACTTCATTGGGGGTCAGTCTCTCAATATCAACTAGACTAAGACAACCTTATCGGATCTCAATTGAGATCTACCCTCCGACTGTTCCAGTTCCCCGGGGCGATCGGTCGGGAAATTTTTGCTCTCCTCGGGATTCGGTTGTCTAAAACGCCTACACTAAGGATCGATGTATGTCTGTGTACGAAACGATCGGATCTTCGCAATTGTTGAATCGTATGATATTTTCTGGGTTGCTCCGTCCAATAACCCGACGTGTCTTGGCTGCCGGGATCGTCCGTCGCGATCGCCTGCAACGATGGCTCGCCACCGGCTTGTCCGTCCTGACCCTTACCCTGGGCTGCTTGCTGCTCTCGGGCAATGCGCCAGCTTGGGCGGGCATTAACGACGACAAATTCGACGGCAATATTTTCGCCCTCTATGCGGGGAACGGCTCGCTAGTCCCCCCGAGCGTGACGCTCAAAGAAGCGCTCAAACAAGAAAATGATGCGACGCTACTGATGTTTTACTTAGACGACAGCAGCGACTGCAAGCAATTTTCGCCAACCATCTCTCGCTTGCAAGCATTTTACGGTCGCGCGGCAAACTTTATCCCCTATAACGTTGACGCGATCGAACCCAAGTCAGAGTACGACCCCACCGAACCGGGTTACTACTACAAGGGGGCAATTCCGCAAACGGTCGTGTTCGATCCCTCGGGAAACGTAGTCTTCAACGAAGTCGGACAAGTGCCCTTCGAGAAAATCGACGATGCGTTTCGCGAGATGTTCGACCTCCCGCCGCGATCGGATTCGGGTGAGTTACAACGCCGTCAGTTCAACGAATTTAATATCGAATTGTCGGATTAAGTGAGATCGCCGCACGATCGACGTAGGGGTGTTTCGCGAAGCGCCCCTACTATGGCAAACATCTTTCTCCTCATCCCCTCATCTCCCCTCCAAAAATTCCCCTCCCTAATTTTCCAATTAAGATTAAACTAGATGGCAGGGACAATCGGGGCGTTTGCGGATGGCAAGGGTCTACACCACCCAAGAACTAATTGCAATCCTAGAACGGGAGCGCAAAGCCTGCCTGAAAGGGCAACGGCTCAATTTAGCGGCAACGCCCTACATCGGCAACTCGGTGGTCGATTATTTCTTGAAGCCGGAAGGGGTGCAAAAATTCGCCGCGTTTCAAGACTTCAAAGCCACGATTCACCGCTACCAGCAACAGCATCAGGTTTCGGGAATTGTTTGGCAAGACGTGACAGTGGCGGGTCAAACGTTGCGCTACCCGCAAGTAGACGATCGCCTGATTGCCCTCCCCAGCGATATCGACACCCTCAAAGCCGCAAAATCCGCGATCGTGCAATTCTGGCAGCAGGTCACTGCGGATATGGATTTATACCTCAGTATTAATAACGGAAAAGACTATCGGCGCATCACGCCACCGGACGTCACGGTCTTAGACCAACGCACGGAATGGGCAAATTTGTGGAAATGGGAAAATACCGATTTCCTGGAGATGGTGTTGCAACTCGGTTGGGGACAACCCGCCGAAGTGTCGTACCGACGCCGCAGTTCCAACGCCGGGAGCGAACAAATTCATGCGGTTCGACCCGGTAAGCGACCGATTTGTTAGATTCGCTGTCCTTTAATCGCCGAAGTGTAATGAAAATTAATTGGATTGCAGCCACTGTCCTGTTCGCCTCCCTCGCCGTTACCACGAACGTCCGCGCCGAAACCACCCGCGAAGCACTCCGGCGACTGCGCAATACCAACGGTTGCGGCGAATGCGTGCTGCGAGGCGTTAACTTAAACGGTGCAGAGTTGAGAAGTGCCAATCTCGGGAAAGCCGATTTGAGCGGGGCGGAATTAATCGGAGCCGATTTGAGCGGGGCAGATTTGAGTGAGGCGGATTTAAATGGAGCCGACTTGGACGAAGCTCACTTGGCGGGCATCGATTTGAAGGGAGCCGATTTAAGCGGAGCCGATTTGAGCGGGGCAGATTTGCGTGGCGCAAACTTGAGTCAGGCAAATTTAACGGGGACGAATTTTCAAAATGCCGACCTCAGCGGTGCGGCGCTCAGCGAGGCGATCCTGGACGATACGAATTTCGACGGTGCGGTTCTATTTGGCGCGACGATGCCGGACGGAACGGTGGTGTTGCGAACGGAACCGGAAGATTGACATGCGGGACTCGGGTGGGGATTGCCGATCGCGTTGACCGAAGCAATCCCCACCCCAATTGCCGATCGATTAAGCGGGCAACTGACACAGGAGCAAGCCAAACCACCGATCGGAATCCGTCCAAGCGCGAACGGGTTCCAATCCTCTACCGTGCAGGTATTGTTGCATGCGATCGAGATCGAACTTGCGCGAAATTTCGGTGAGAATCGTTTCTCCAGCCTCGAATTCCACGGTTAAGTCGAGGGTTTGCAGCTCGACGGTTTGCGATCGCAGGCTGCGCAGGCGCATTTCAACTTGACCCTCGCGATCGTTATAAAAGGCGAAATGCTCGAATTGCGATAGGTCGAAGTTACCGTTAAACCGACGGTTGAGATGGCGCAGCATATTCAAGTTAAACGCAGCGGTGACTCCTTGACCGTCGTTGTATGCCGCTTCCAGAATTTTCTTGGGTTTTTGTAAGTCAATCCCGAGTAAGAAATCGTCTCCTGGTTGCAGCGCTTCGATCGCGTGCGTGAAAAATTCATCGCACTCGGCGGGCGACAGGTTGCCCAAACTGCTGCCAATAAAGGCGATCGCCCGACTGGGGAGGCGAGTCGGGGGCAGGTTTTGCAAGGCTAGCTCGTAGGTGCTGACCAAGCCGCAAACGCTCAGGGAGGGGTAATCGGCGAGTAAGGCTTCGGCGCTAGCTTCGAGAATTCCGGCGCTCACGTCTACTGGGAGATAGTGCAGCGAATGTCCCAATTCGCAATACGCATCGAGCAGCAAGCGCGTTTTGGTCGAACTTCCACTCCCGAGTTCGACTAATTCGCACGGTCCGGTAGCATGGGTAATTTCGCTGGCGTACTGGCGCAGGATCTCGGCTTCAGTGCGCGTGGGGTAGTATTCGGGCAATTCGCAAATTTGCTCGAACAATTGCGATCCGCGATCGTCGTAAAAGTATCGCGGCGGTAGGGTCTTCGGCGATCGCTGCAAGCCGTTGACGACATCGGAGTCGGGCGAAAATTCGGTTTCGGATGGCTCGTGGGGATGGATGAAATACTCCAATTGCAGGCGATCGCCCCAGTGGGATGGATCGCGCGCTGCATCCGAAGCAATCTTGGATAAATCGATCGAGTTGGAAAATTGCATCAAATCTGAATCTAGAGTCGGTTATGGGCGAGAATGACCGCAGCAGGCTGGGGTCTCTCGAACTCATGAATATTGTCTCACTCGATCGCGCGTCTAATAAAGCGATCGCTGGAGAACGCCTTCGGGTTCTATTTCTCGCACGCCTTCAACCCGGATCGAATTTCCTCTCGGCGATCGCTTAGATTTCGACCGATAAACACCAGTTGATTTCCTGGGCGATCGAACCGTTCTAGTTCCCAGCGTCCGGCGACAAAGTTAAATAAATACGTGCCGCGATCGAACCGAACAAATCCCTTCGCACGGACGATATCGCTCCCTAAACTATCCGCAAATGCCTCAAATTTTTGCCGATCCAACACCCCTTCCGACTGATAGCCAAACGAATCGAATTCTGGTTGGTGAACGTGATGCGGCGGTGCAACTGTTCGTTCTTGCGCAATTCCGAATAACAGATCCGCATCGACCCGACAGCGTTGCGTCGGTAAAATCGGAGCCGATTCGTTAAATTGACGCAGTTTTTGCTCGATGTCCTGTCGCTCCTTTTTCGACACCAGATCGATTTTATTGAGCAACATTAAATCCGCACCTTCAATTTGCATTCGCAAGGTATGACCCACCTGCGGAAATTGGATTAACGCATCCGCATCGATGACCGATACCACGCCATCGAGTCGCACGTTAGGCAATTCTTCTTGAATATCGAACACCAACGCATCCGGTTCGGCAACTCCCGTGGTTTCGACCACAATCACTTCCGGTCGTACGGTTTCGAGAATTTCATTCACCGCTGCCTCGAATTCTCCCGCCAGAGAACAGCAAACGCAACCGCCACCGAGTTCGGTCATGCGAATATTATTGCCTTCAATAATTTGACTGTCGATGCTAATTTCGCCAAACTCATTCATTAAAATTGCCATTCGTTTGGGGACTGCCTCGATCGGATGACGCAGTAGGGTGGTTTTTCCACTTCCTAAAGATCCCGTGACGATCGTGATTGGCGTGCGAGCTTCCATAACCATTTATTGAGTATCTTCTGATAGCGATTCTAGGCGATCGCGCGAGAGTCCTGTCATTCGCTCCACCTCGTCTAAATTCATGCCTTGTTGGATTAAACTGAGGGCGACTTGTTGGAGTTGGGATTCGGCGCGATCGGCGCGTTGGCTGGCTTCATCGGCACGTTGGCGTTCGCGATCGGCAATTTCTCGTTCTGACTCGGCAATTTCCCGCTCGGTTGGCAATACATCACCATCTATATTTGCCCACCGCAACCAGGTAGTTTCGACCCCTTTATAATTGCCGTCCCATAACTGCAATGCTAGTCCCAAGGCTCGCGACACCATTTGCCCCTTGGCGTTAAATCCCATCGGCTGATAAACGCCATTTTGGAGATAAAATCCCGACCAATCTTGCGGGTCAAATGGGTCGAACCAAATATATTCGGGGACTCGCAGTTGATTTTGATAAATCTGCTTTTTCTCAGTTTTATCAGTTGTCGCCGTACTTTCGGAAATCAGTTCGATAACCACGTCTGGCGCTTTTCCTTCTTCCCACACCACCCAACTTTTTCGTTCGGTTTTGGGAACGCCGAGGACGGCAAAAAAGTCCGGTCCGCGAAAGTCTTGGTTTCGCACTTGCGCCATGCTGTAATACACGAACATATTTCCGCCAACGTAGCCGTCCGATCGCCCATCGAGCCAAGGGAGTAAGGCATCGATGAGGATATCCATTTGTAATTTGTGGCGTTGGGTTTCCATGGGAATGCCATCGTCGCAAGGAAGTTCGTCCTGCGTGGGAGGAAGGACGATGTTATTGATGGTTTGCGGTGTTTTATTCATGGTCTTTATGGGTCTATATTACACCATTGAATCGATTTTTGAAACAATTGAACCACGGAAATATGGAGGGATTAGTTTTATCTATTTTAGGGGATAAACGCTAAAGCATGTGCGACGACCTTCTACCCTTTGATATTCCCTAATGGAACCAGGCGAACGACCCGCTTGCTCAAACCGGCTTTTTCGGTGGCTTCGACCACATCATCGACGTTTTTATACGCACCGCCTGCTTCTTCTGCAACTCCGCGCCACGAGGTACTGCGCAAGTAAATACCTTTGGCTTTCATGTCTTTTTGTAATTGCTCGCCACGCCATTTTTTGCGTGCTTTGGTGCGACTCATGGTGCGACCGCTTCCGTGTGCGGTACTGAAGAAACTTTGCGCGCCGCTGGACATTCCGGCAAGCAAATAAGACCCCGTTTCCATGCTTCCGCCGAGAATCACGGGTTGTCCCACGGTTTGATAGCGATCTGGAATCCCTTCCATTCCCGGACCGAAGGCGCGAGTCGAACCTTTGCGGTGAACTAATAGCGATTTTTCTCGTCCGTTCGCAACGTGTTTTTCTAATTTGGCAGTATTGTGCGCTACGTCGTAAACTTGGTGCATTCCCAAATCTTCAGCCGACCGTCCGAAGACTTCGGAAAACACTTCTCGAATGCGGTGTAAAATCACTTGGCGGTTGGCAAAGGACATATTCAAGCCGCATTTCATTCCGGTAAAATAGGCTTGCCCTTCGGGAGAATTAAATGGCGCGCAAGCTAGTTCGCGATCGCGAATTTTGATGCCGTATTTTTTCTCCATCACTTTTAGGAAAACTTGCAAGTAGTCGGTTGCCACTTGATGTCCGAATCCCCGACTACCACAGTGGAACATAATCGCCACTTGATTGGGAATCGTGATGCCGTAGGCTTCGGCGGTGGCTTGGTCGAAAATGTTTTCCGGTCGCGCCACTTGCACTTCCAAATAGTGATTTCCCGAGCCAAGGGTGCCGATTTGATTGAAACCGCGATCGATCGCTCTGTCGCTAATGGCGTCGGAATCGGCTCCCGCAATGCAACCGTTTTCCTCGGTCATTTGCAAGTCTTCTTCCCAGCCGTAACCGTTGCGAACGCACCAATGCGCGCCTTCTTCGACCACGCGACGAAACTCGTCCCGCGAAATTTTCACAAAGCCTTTGCTCCCGACTCCCGCCGGAACGCGATCGTACAGTCGGTCGATGACCTCTTGAATGCGCGGTCTGACTTCGTCTTCGGTTAAATTGGTCGTGACGAGGCGCATCCCGCAGTTAATATCGAATCCAATTCCGCCGGGAGAAATGACGCCGCCTTGTTCGACATCCATCGCCGCCACGCCACCGATGGGAAAGCCGTAACCGAAATGTCCGTCTGGCATACAGAAGGCGTATTCGGTAATTCCGGGTAAGGTGGCGACGTTGGTGACTTGGTCGTACACCGCGTCGTCCATGCTCTGAATGATTTTCTCGGTGCCGTAAATTCTGGCGGGAACGCGCATCCCGTCTTTATAGGAGGGGGGAATTTCCCAGATGGTGTCTGAAATCTGTTTGGCAATGTTCATGGCAATCTCCCGACGCTGGTGCGGTCTAACTAATTATGACTCTTAACGAATTTTGACTGAAATTTCCACGCGATCGCCCCAATTTAAGGGTAGCCGAATCAATCGCGATCGGCGCTAACCGGGCGAGCCGAACACAGCATCGACTTCCATAAATAGGGAATATGGCGTCCGGCAAATTGAAATTCGAGATCGCTATAGCCTTCAGATTCGAGTAATTGGGTGAGGGTTTTAACCGAGAAAAATTTGACGTGACCGCCGTCGCGCAGTGCCGTAAAATGTTCGTCCATGCGTCCGAGTAAGGCGATCGCGAGGTTTTTGAAATAACCGTGATACGGCGTGGTAACAATTAACCGACCGTTGGGTCGCAGGCATTTTCGAGCATCTCGCAACAATTCGCGGGGATAGGTTAAGTGTTCGATGGTTTCGACCGAAATGACGAAATCAAAATCGCCATCGAGCAACCACTCAGGGAGTTGATAAATATCGGCGCGAATAAATTGACAATCTGTAAAACTTTTGCTACCAATTTCAATCCCTTCCGACGAAATATCGACGCCGACCGTGTCGTAACCCGATCGCGCAATTTGATGGGTCAAACTGCCATTCCCGCAACCGAGATCCAACACGCGCGGTTGGGCGCGATCGCCGCTTCGATGTTGCTGGAGCATTTGTCGCAACGGTTCGAGTAAATAGGCATGATGGCTGCCCGCGCAACTGTTGCGATAGTGATATTCGTATTGCAATCTGACGGGTTCCACAGGGTCAAAGTCTTCCAGTCTGATGAGTTGATATAGAATCGGGCTAGAGCATTTCCTGGACTCATGTCCAGATGAGCGATTGCCCGTTGCCTATTGCCTTCCTCAACCGAGGTGTACCGCACGCGATTAATAACTGCCCTATAAAAAGGACTCACTCGGGAACTGCGCTTTCAATTTTTCGTCCCTAGAGAATGGTTCTCAGCTCCAAAGTGACGGGCAGCGATCGCTGATTCCGACGTTCCCTTCAAACGATACCTCCCTACCCTAACGGCTCGGGAGATTGCTTTGTTGTACTCAAAAATCCGGATTTCGACCGATCGCCAGGGAAAAGAAGAAAAATACAGATCGAGCCAAGAGACGAGAACCATCTATGGTTATGACATCCGCCGCTTGCCCAAACCTATCCCCCGCAGCGATCGATATCTCCCCGGAAGAATGGCGCTCGGTTGCCACTCAGGTCGAATCCGAACTGCACCGCAGCGATACCTACCGCCACGCGATCGCTAGCTTGCAAACGCTGTTAGGCGAAGCCGCCAAAAGCGCTCAACTGTTAGTGCAATCGGTCGTGCGCGAAACAATTCAGCTCTCGTTCGAGCGACTGCGCCAGCACCCCGAGATGAAATCGGCGACCTCTCCCCAAGTCCCATCTAGGAACAAACCGCGATCCGCACCGCCTCCCCCGCCGCCAGTTCCCGTCTCGAGATTTTCGCACCCGCCAAAAACTGACACGAATCAAGATATTTTGGCAGCGAGTTACGAAGCCATGGCAGCAGCAACGGCGATTGACACCTCGTCCGTGGAAATTCGGGATGCCGAACCGACCGATTCCGCTCCAGAGGCGATCGATCCGCCCAAATCTTCGCAACCCAAGCCGAACCCTCGCCCGCCAAAACTGACCAAAGCCCAACGCGCCGCGCAAATGGCAGCGCAAGAACGAATTGAATGCTTGCAGCAACTGGGCGAGGAAATTCGCCAGAGTCGGCAGGCGCGCGGTCTGTCCCTCGATGAAGTGCGCAATCAAACCCTGATTCCCCTCCACCTGCTGCAAGCTTTAGAAAACGGCGAGACGGACAAGTTACCCGAAGACGTATACGTTCGAGGGTTCATTCGCGCCGCCGCCAAGATCTTGGGATTGGATAGCGATCGCATGTTGGCGAGCTTACCCACCCCCGAACCCAAAGACTACTTGATTCCCTCCTGGCATAAAAATATGTCTCTGGAAGGGGGGTTGAGTCCGCTGCACTTGTATCTGGCATACGGCACCCTCATTACCGGTGCCGTGGGCGGTTTGGCGTATTTGACCCAACAGTCGCCGCCAGATGTCCCGATCCGACCCCTTCCCGAGGTATCGGCACCCTCTTCCAAAACGCCAGCCTCCCACAGCACTGCGCCAGTCCACACTCCGGCTGAAATCGCGCCCCCCGAATTTAGCGCTTAAGTTGGCGGGGTGGAGCTGATGACGAGGTTGTCGCGGTGAACCACCGTATCGGCACCGGCATAGCCTAAAATCGCGGGGATCTCAGTCGAGTGGCGACCGCGAATGCGTTGCAGTTCGTCGCTGCTGTAGTTGACGATTCCCCGCGCGATTTCTCGACCCTGGCGATCGCACAATTGCACGGCATCGGAGGCGTGAAAGTCTCCTTCAACAGTCCCGATACCAGCGGCGAGCAGGGACTTGCCAGCGTGGCAAATTGCCTTGACCGCCCCGGCGTCGAGCCAGAGTTTGCCCGCCGGAATCAAACCGTGGGCGATCCAGCGCTTGCGAGCGTTACTGTTGCGCGGTTGCGGTTCGAATTGGGTGCCGATGGACTCCCCTTGTAAAATTTTCTCGATGTTGCGCGGCGCGCCTCCCGAGGTGATGACCGTGCGAACGCCGGTGTCGGTGGCAATGCGAGCGGCAGAAATCTTGGTAATCATGCCGCCGGTGCCCCAACCGCTGCGGGACTCCCCCGTTTCCACCTGAAGTTGCACCAGTTCGTCGAGGTGGCGGACCAGGTGAATCGGTCGCGCGTCTGGGTTTTGAGTCGGGTCGGCGGAGTAGAGGCGATCCACGTCGGTGAGCAGGAACAGCCAGTCGGCTTCGACTAAGCTGGCGACGAGGGCGGAGAGGGTATCGTTATCGCCGAATTTGAGTTCCTCGACCGCCACGGTGTCGTTTTCGTTGACGATGGGGATGACGCCCAAGCGCAGCAGTTCTTGAAAGGTGTTGTAGGCGTTGACGTAGCGATCGCGCTCGACGAGATCCGCTCGGGTGAGCAACACTTGCGCGATCGGGGTTCCCATGGCGGTGAACAAGTCGTCGTACACCCGCATCAATCGCCCTTGACCGACGGCGGCGATCGCTTGTTTTTGGGCAATGGATCGGGGCTTGTCGGTCAACCCCAACCGGGCGCGTCCCACTCCCACCGCTCCGGAAGACACCAAAATCACGCGATGTCCCTCCCGGCACAAATCAGTCAGGGTTTCGACCAGGGTGGCAAGGGTGGAGAGGGAAAGCGTGCCCGTAGCAGCATTGGTTAAGGTCGAAGTTCCAATTTTAACGACTAAGGTTTGCGACATTAGAATTGAGGTTGAGTGCAAATCGAGGCGAGCGCCAACACGCACCGGAGGCGATCGCGCTCCTGTGATATTTTGCCTGAAGCGATCGCCCAATATTGACCGTTGGGAAGAATTTACGTCAACCAATCGGGGATCGCCGCTTCTAGCGGTTTTTCTAGAGTGGCATTCATGGGATCGGCGGGCGAGGGAACCCCCAATAATGCCGAAGCGCCAGACTCTTCGGGCGAGAATCCGGCGCTTGTGGCGGGCAATACGCAGTTTGTTTAGAAGTTAGGGTCTTTATTCAGGCGACCCCATTTTAAAACGGCTTTAACGGGTTCGGGTCTTTATATTTGGGGTGACCCGTTTGATGTCTTCAATTCATCATCGCAAAGGATTTTGGACTCCCATAAATTTCATAATAATTTCTTTATATTTCACATCCTCATGATTCGTTTCGATTTGTAAATTTTTGTGGATGGGGGTGTAAGGAAGCGCCGAGCGCCTGGGAAAACCAGACTTCAAACGAGCGAATCGGCAAACCGCCCATAGTATTGCTGGGATCGACCATCGGCTCGACCAGGATCGTAAACATCCCGAAGCGGTTGCCCGCCAGCACGTCGGTAAACAGGCGATCGCCCACCATCGCTACCTGCTCCACGGGGAGATCCATTGCCGCCACCGCCTGTCGGAGCTTGCGCCGCGAGGGTTTCGCCGCCCCGAGCAAGTAAGGCAACTCCAGCGATCGGGCAATGCTGCCAATGCGAGTTTCGCTGGGATTGTTGCTCACCAACCACAATCGAGCCACTTGCCGCAATTCGGCGAGTTTGTCGTGCAGTTCTGCCGAGGCTCGACGGCTTTTGAGCGGCACCAGAGTTTCGTCAACGTCGAGAACCAAGCCTTTCAAATGATATCGGATTAAAATGTCGGCGCTCAAGTGCAAGATGGGAGCGCCTAAAACCAAATCGGGTTGTAACAGTTTTCCCCAAGACATACTGGCAAGTCGCGGTTGAGTTAGGATTGGCGATCGCGGCGTTGTTGGCGAACTTTATCGATCGCCGCTTCGTGTTCGGCAAGGGTACGGCTGAAAATATGCGTCCCGTCGTATCGCGCCACAAAGTAGAGATACTCGGTTTCGGCGGGGGAGAGGGTCGCTTTCAGGCTCGGCAATCCCGGACTGGCGATCGGCGTGGGCGGCAATCCCGGATTGAGATAGGTATTATACGGCGAAGGCGTCTCCACTTGGCGATAGGTCAGGGGGCGATCCGGGGTTTGCTTGACGCCCAACCCGTACTCCACCGTCGGGTCGGCAGCTAAACGCATCCCGCGATCGAGCCGTTGGGTAAACACCCCGGCAATTTGTTCCCGTTCCCGAGCGACCACCGCTTCTTTTTCCACGATACTGGCAAGGGCGACCCATTCGCGCAGGTTGAGTTGCAGGGGATTGCGACCGTTACGGTATTCGGGCAGGGCAATGGTTTCAAACCGATCGAGCATTTGACGCACGATCGCTTCGGCTGAGATCCGATCGCTCGGGAGCTGGTAGGTATCGGGATATAAAAATCCTTCCAAGTGCGGCAGATCGTTGGGCAGCCACGGATACTGGGTTTGAGGAATCGAGCGGGTCGCCGCCACAAAGTCCTGCGCCGAGAAAAATCCCCGTTGCTCGAAATAATCCGCCATTTGCTCGATCGACCAGCCCTCGCGAATGGTAAAGCGAGATTGCATCACCTCGCCGCGCCAAATTTTTCCCGCAATGGTTTCGAGGGGTTCGGTGGGCGAGAGTTCGTACACCCCGGCTTTAAATCCGCCGTCCCCATCCCGCCAGCGCATCCACCGCGACCACAAATTCCAGGCTTGGGTCGATCGGATCAATCCGGCTCGTTCGAGATCCCGACCGATTTGCTGCCCCGGCGTGCCGCGCGGGATCTGAATTTGGACTGCGGCGCGATCGTTCGTTTCGCTCGCCTCGACGGGAGGGGCACTCGCCCAACTCCACCACGCCCAACCCTGCCAACCGCAAATGCCCAAAGACAGCGGCACGATCGCCCCGTAAAATATTGCCTTAATAATGCGTCGTCCCACAATGTTGTGTCCTAATCGAGATCGTCAAACAGTCGCTCTTCTAACATCGCTTCAATAGATGGCAATAGGTGTTCGATCTGTTGGAATTCTTCGGGAGAGAGTAATTCGGGTTCGCCGTAGCGAGTCATGCGCGCCAAAATTAAAAACGGATCGAGAGGCGCGTAAATGGCGTATTCGCGCTGGTCGTCGAAAAAGCTCGCCAGCCATTGCAAGGCTTCGACGTCGTCGTCTTCGTCTTCGGCTTCGATAAACTCGCCCTCGTCCACATCGGGCAATTCCCCCGCCACCGTCAGCGTCACGGCGGTTAATTTCAGGGTGAGATTGTGTTCTTCCAGGACGGCTCTGGCACTGGGCAACACGCGATCGAGTTCGGCATCGTCGATGGGAACGGCTTCTTCTTCGTCCCCTCGATCTTCCCAGCGCAAAATTTCGATCGGCACGTCCACCGGCAACAGAAACACGTAGTTTTCGCCGTCCGCATCAAATGAGTGTTCGACGTAACATTGCAGCGATCGCCCGCTTTCGTCGGTTACGGTAACCGAAGCGGCGTAAGAGCGTCCATTCTCCTGGGGAGATTGGGATGAAGCCATAATCAACGAAGGCGTAGTGAAGAACAACGAATTGGGGCGATCGCTAGAATATCACGGCAAGTCCGCCTCGTCGCGACCTGCGGGATCGCCAGAATCGACAGGGGGACGGTGGCGGCGTTCGTCGAGCCACTGCTGTAAAATCAGCGCGGCGGCTTTGCGATCGATCTCGGCTTTATGGCGCGAGGGGGAGCGACGTTCGGCGTGGAGCAACTGCTCGGCTTGAAACGACGTCAAGCGTTCGTCTACGTACTCCACCGGCAGATCCAGCGCCGCCGACCAGCGTCGGGCTAACTTTTGAACCTGTCGCGCCTGAGATCCGATCGACCCGTCCATCGAGTAGGGCAGACCGACCACCAGCACCTCCACTTGCCGCTGTTCGACCAACTGCCGCAACTGTTCCACATCGCGATCGAACGAGGTGCGTTTAATCGTCGTCAGTCCCGAGGCGATCAAGCCCGTCCCGTCGCAACCCGCCACCCCCACCCGGCGGCGACCGATATCCAGTCCTAGCGCTGAAATTCGACTCGATAGCATGGTCTGTTAGCGATCGCCGGGGTGTCCGTTCTCGGTGGGCGAATAACCGTTGCCGCGATCGCCCGACGGTCGGCTATCCCGCTTAGACGCGCGTCGCGTTGCCTGCTGCAACCACGTCATCCGTCCGGGAACGGGTTTGCGCGCCGGTTGCAAGCCGCCGAGAACCTCTGAAAGCTGCAAGCCTTCGAGGGCAGCGGGTTTGGCTTCTCGCAGTTTGTGCCACACCGAGCGGGACATCAACAGGGTCGTCTCCAGGGGATCGGCACCCAACTGCGCCAGATATTCTTCCCGTTCGGGTTGGTAGTCGGCAGACACCAAGCGCAACGACTGCTCGGGAAACTCGCGGGTAATGCGCGCCATTTGCGAGAGCAGTTCCGGGTAGAGCCAAGTGTAGGCGGGGTGGACGGTCAGTTCGGCTTCGTGGGAATGGGTGCCGTCGCGACTGAGGCGAACTTGAAAGTAACCGATCGCCGCTTTACGCTGGGTTTCGAACACGTAACCGCTGACCGTTTCCGTCTGGGCAATCCACTGATTCAATGCCGCCAGCAGGGATTCGAGCAAGCTGGTTTTAAAGTCTTTGATATGGCGGTCGAACACTTGGCGCACCAACGGGGGCATCGACGCCGTATCCAGTTGGTAGAGCAGTTGGGCGTCGGCGTTGCTGACCGGGAGCAGGTTGGGCAAATCGGGCTCTCGTCCCGCCAGCTCTTGCAGCAGCTCGGGTTCGATGCCCCAATAGGTCATTTGAGCCAGGGGTTGAAAGCCATTTTGGCGATACAGTCCCAAAGCCGTTTTGTCGTTCGCCTCGACTTCGAGCAGCCAAGTGCGCGCTTCCCAAATCGCTTCGAGGCAATAGCGCAACAGTCCCGAACCGGTATCGTGACTGCCCGCTGCCGGATCCACCGCCACCCGATCCACCCGCCACGTACTGCGGGTGCGGTTGAACGGCGACACTTGAATCATGCCCCGCAGCCGATCGCCTTGTTGGGCGACAAAGGCACACAACAGGTTCTGATAGGGATTGGGAAACCAGCTCAAGACCTTCAGCAAGCCGAACCACTGCCGGATTTGGGGCAAATGCCGACCGATATCCATCGAGGCGCTGGGGTTCTCCGCCGTAAACGCTTCGGTGACGAGTTGTTCGATCGCCTCTAAGTCTCGATATTGGACGGGACGAATATCCATCGTCCGATTTGAGGAAGAGAGTGGAGTCATAAGGATTTTTAATACACTCTGAAATCTAACGCGCGATATCCGAGGTACGCTCAGCGATCGCCCAGTGTTTCCCCTTCAAACAATCGGCTGAGGCTTAACTCCCTCGACTCGAGATTAACCATCGCTTGGATTGGGTCGAATCAAGACTAGCGGGGTCTGTTCGTCAGCATTGCCAGCGGGATTGCTCTGTAGGGCTGTTTCGAGCAGGCTGGTCGAGAGATCGGAGGTAGCTGCCAATATCTTAACTGCTTTCAAGTCGTTCGCGTCTACAATTGCTGCCGACAGTCCGGTTTCGGCTTGAATGCGATCGACAGTGCGTTGGGGGTGCTGCGGTCCGAGTACGATAAATTGGTCGTAAGGTGGCAGCGTCCCGGTCACGTCGTCGATCAGTCGCGCCTGTTCCCCAGCCAGTTGGTAGAAAACGCCGCGCTGACCTGCCAGTCTGGCGATCGCCCCAATGGCAAACGCCGCAAACACTCGCACCGGACCGACGAGATCCACCAAAGTCTGCAACCCGCACGCCGTCGCCAGACTCGACGTCGGTAGGAAGTAATAGCACAGCCGTCGGGCGACCCAACCCGGTTTCACGTCTGCCGGATATCGCCAGCGACCTTGAATAATCGCTAAGGGGGTTTCCCCTAGTGTAACAACGTCTCCCGGTTGCGCGTGGGGCATGACATAGCGTTTCACCAGCTCCACCGGATCGTCGAGGTGAGTCAGCAGGTGGGTTTTAATCGGCAGGACCCCTACTCCCTCGCGCGATCGCCAGGGTAAGGTTGTCTCGTCCGGATCGGGATATTGCAGCGGTACGACGATGTGGTCGAGTTTGGGGATGCGTCCCTCGGGTCCGTAAGTCATATAACCCACGCGCACCCAAGCACTTTGGAGCCGTTCGAGATCGCCGCCGCGAAGGTCGATCGAAATTTTGAACTGGGTGGTTTTGCCGGCTTTGACAATGTAGGCGAACCAGTAGTCGTCCTCGCGCGCCGGAGCGTCCGGATGCAAGGGGATGACGCGGGTGCGACACTCGATCCCCTCCAGGCTGCCTTTCGACAGTAATTTGACCTGTGCCGAAACCTCGGGCACCATAATTTCCAGGCTGCGCGTGCGGTTGTGCAGTTCTAACTCGCCGACGAGTAAATAGCGATCCGGTTCGCGCACTTGCACTTGCCAAGTTCCCGGTCGCAGCTCTAACCGATTGCCGCTGCGGCGGCGGTATTGAGCTTCGAGGGCAATTGCCCCCAATCCGATGATTCCGACCGTAACGGTTAGAATGATTCCAATAATTTCTGCGATCGCCACAGCCTTTGATTGACTCCTCGATAGGGTTTACAGCTCGGGATCCGACCGCCGCCTTCGACCTGTACCGACAGGCGAACGGCACGCTCGAACCAACGCTTAGTTTATCGAATCAATTGGGCAGAATTCGGGTTCGATCGCCGATAACCCCCGCGCGTTCCCGCCGGATTTGCCGATTTCGCGACCGTTGTCCTAGATTTTTGGCAAGCATCGGCGATACAATCTCACCACGAATCTTAAAGATTTGTAAACTATATAGGAAGCGCATTCCGAGTACCATCACGTTGGTTGAACAATCCCATGAAGCGACTGTTAATTGCCGAGCGAATTTGCCTGATCGGTCACGTCTTTGCCACCCTGTTCGGGTTGGCGGGGCTGTTGGTGGTGTTGCCCAATCCCGATTTAATCGGAAATCTTCCCCCGTTTGGCCTTCAGTTTTTTGGTTGGAGCATGGCGGGGGGCGGGATTGCCTACATCGTTTTGGGGACAGCCGCCGTTGCCCTGTATGCCTTTCGGACGCTGGGGGGATTTGTCGGCTTGTCATTTTTACTGCCTGCGGTGGTTTTATCCCTGAGCAGCGAACTGTTGGGAACCAGTACGGGGTTTCCCTTCGGAGACTACCAGTATCTCAGCGGTTTGGGGTATAAAATTGCCGGACTGGTGCCGTTTACCATTCCGCTGTCCTGGTTTTATCTGGGGTTGAGCGCCTACCTGCTGGCACGGGCGGGATTGAGCGTCGATCGCCGACCGACCCTGCTGCGCCATCTAGCCGCGATCGCCCTAGGCGCAGTGTTGCTGACGGCGTGGGATCTGGTTCTCGACCCTGCCATGAGTCAAACGCCCTATCCCTTCTGGCAATTTCAGCAAGCCGGATCGTTCTTCGGGATGCCTTATCGTAATTTAACCGGATGGCTGGCGACGGGAACGCTATTTATGAGCGTGGCAGCGCTATTGTGGCGCAAGCGTCCCATCGTTCTATGGCGCGATCGCCTCGTTGTTCCCCTGATCGTGTATTTGACCAACTTTAGCTTTGGCGCGGCGATCACTCTCGTCGCCCTGGACAATCGCTTCTGGATTCCTACCCTGCTGGGACTGGGATTGGGCGCAATTCCGGCAGTCGTCCTGTGGCGGATTGCCGCCGCCGAACCGGAGGTCACCCAGGACGATCGCCCCGCAGGCGAACCCCAAACCGCTCCATCACCTGCCAATCCTGTCGAAATGGCAGCGAAGTGACCTCAGCCGCCATGGAATTGAGTGTAGACGCGATCGCCCCCTTCACATTTGTCCTACTGCTGGTGCAGCTGCCTGCCGCCCTCATCCTGCTCTCGCGGCTGTTGCAAGCCCCCCGCCGCCATCGACCCTTGCAACCGCGATCGTCTCGGTTGGAATGGCTGGCACGGGTTAGCGTCGTCGTCCCGACCCTCAACGAAGCCCACCGAGTGGTAGCGTGTTTGGAGGGATTGAGCCGCCAGGGTTACGAGGTGCGAGAGATTTTAGTGGTCGATAGCCACTCCCGCGACGGTACTCCCGAATTGGTCAAAGCCAAGGGACAAAACGACCCGCGAATTCGGCTAACGAACGACGATCCGCTACCTCCCGATTGGGTGGGACGACCGTGGGCGCTGCACGCGGGCTTTCTGGCAACCTCCCCCGAGAGCGAGTGGATTTTGGGCATTGATGCCGATACCTATCCCCAACCCGGTCTGGTTGCCAGCTTGTTAGACGTTGCCCAAACTGAAGGCTACGATGCCCTTTCCCTCTCCCCCCAGTTCGTGCTGCATCGGGCGGGGGAATGGTGGCTGCAACCGGCTCTGTTGATGACGCTAATTTACCGATTTGGGGCGAGCGGAACCGACAGTGGCGATCCCTCGCGGGTGATGGCGAACGGACAGTGTTTTTTGTGTCGGCGGTCGGTGTTAGCTCAAATGGGCGGCTATAGCAGCGCCCGTCGGTCGTTTTGCGATGACGTGACCCTGGCGCGCAATCTCGCCGCTGCCGGGTTTAAAGTCGGATTTCTCGACGGGGCGAAGGTGCTGAAAGTGCGGATGTACGAGGGGGCGATCGAAACCTGGCGGGAATGGGGGCGATCGCTCGATCTCAAGGATGCTGCCTCCAAACCCCAAGTGTGGAGCGATTTGTGGCTGTTGCTCTCGGTGCAGGGGTTGCCCCTGTTCGTCGTCGCGATCTATCTGGCTAATCCCCACTTGTGGGAAGCAGGCTGGCTCCATCAGGGACTATTGGGGTTGAACGGCAGCTTGGTGGCGATTCGGTTTGCCTTACTGGGAGCGATCGCGCCGTCCTATCAAGGCTCGCACCCCCTGTTCTGGCTGTCTCCCCTCGCCGATGCGATCGCGGTGCTGCGCATCTTCCTATCGAGCTGGCGCGTGCCCCGTCAGTGGCGGGGACGGATCTATTCGCCCCATCGCGGCTGACGAGGGGATTTCGGCGCGATCGGCACCCAGACCCTCACCCATGTCTGGAAACCCCAATCGGAAGGCGTTAGTCTAGAGTGCTATAAGTTCTAGGTTGATTGAGTATAGGATAACTATGGCTCCAGTTCCGTTTAGGCGGCTTGCCCGAATTTTGCCGGTTTCCACCACGCTCTCGCTGGCAACGGTACTGCTTGCCGCGATCGCCGCGCCCGTTCGAGCGTTAGAGGTTCGCTTTACTCCCGATCGCCCCCAACTGGGCGATACCCTGTCGGTCACGGTGCAGCTCGACGACGCCGATGCGCCGGATCCGAGGGTTACCCTGGGCGATCGCGACTATCCCACCTTCGAGATTGCCCCCAATCAATTTCGCGCCCTCTTGCCCACCACGCCTCTAGAAGCAGCGGGCGAGCGGAAGGTTATCGTTCGCGGCGACGGGGAAGTTCGCCATTTTGCCGTTTGGATCGGCGATCGCGCCTTTCCCACCCAATCGATTTGGCTTCCCCCCGGTAAAGCCAGCATTCAAGGGACGGATTTCGAGTTCGATCGCGTGGCGCAATTCAAGCAATTAGTCACGCCAGACAAGTTCTGGAACGGTCCGTTCGTGCGTCCCAATGGCGGTGCGGTCACCACGATCTACGGCGTGCGACGCTATTACAACGGCGAATTTGCCAACGATTACTACCATCGCGGCGTCGATTACGCGGCGGCACTGGGATCTCCCGTGGTGGCACCGGCAGGCGGTCGCGTTGCCCTGGTGGGTTTAGAATCTCAGGGATTCGAGCTGCACGGCAACACCGTCGGCATCGATCACGGACAGGGGGTCACCAGTATCTTCTTGCACCTGAATAGTATTAACGTGAAAGAAGGCGATATCGTCCGTCCCGGACAAACCATCGGCACTGTCGGCTCCTCTGGCATTTCCACCGGACCTCACCTTCACTGGGGCTTGTACGTTCACGGACAGGCGATCGATCCGGTGCCGTGGCGGTTCGAGGGCATCGACTAGGATTTTTTATCAACTCTAAGAAATTTGTCAGGGGATTCTAGGGCAAGATGGTTGCAGAGATCTAGAGGGGTCGTCCAATTTAGTAGAGGCGTTATGAGTATTGTCAAAATTGTCGAACAGGCATTGCAAGACGGGTATTTAACCCCGGCAATGGAAGCCGAAGTCGGTCGGATTTGCAACACCGCATCCGAACTGTCAATTGAAGAATACATGGCGCTCGATCGCCTGATGGGTGCGTTGCTGACCGGAGAAGTGGTGGTCTTGCCGCGCAAGCAGTTCATCAACGTCATGGAGGAGCTGGTGCTTTCCGAGGCGATCGCGCGGGTGGCGGAAATCGAGACGCAAACCGAACACAATTTAGACGTGGGGGATATTGCTGCCTATGCACTCAACCGATTGCCCCCGCTCTACGCCACCACCGAAGAAGGGGCGAACTACCAGCGATCGCGCGCGAAAGAGGAACTGCAAGAATTCATCTCGAAACAGGTGAAGGAGGCGATCTCGCGCAACCTCGACCAACCGGAATTCTTTCCCGAACGGCAGGTGTTGGGCAAGTCTTCGGGCAACGAATTTCTCTCCCAAGTCAGTTCGCTGCTGCAAGCTTACGCCCCCAACTTCGAGCCGGACGGCGACTCGGAGGCGGACAAGGGCAATTAAGGTCGCACGATGACCGGGGTTCCCACTTCAACGCGATCGTAGAGATCGCGAATGTCTCGGTTGCGCATTCGCAGGCACCCGTGGGACACCGCGCGACCGATCGAACCTTCGTCAGAGGTTCCGTGAAAGCCAATTCGGGTCTCGCCGTGGTGCCAAAATCCAATCCAGCGATCGCCGAGGGGATTGTCGGCACCGGGGGCGACGATGTCTCCCGTAATCGGATGTTCCCAGGCGGGATCCGGGCGCATGTGGCGGATTTCGAATTGCCCTCGGGGCGTTTCCCAACCGGGCTGACCGATGGCGACGGGGTAACTGGCTTGCAACCGATCGCCCCGATACAACCGGGCGCGGCGATCGCTCAAATCGACCGTTACATGGAGGGTGTCGGCTGCGATCGCCACGGGGAAGGATAAGGGCAAGGAGATGGCTTGAAACTCCCGTGCGGGGGGGGTGAAAGTTTGAGTGGGGTCGGCGGAGAAATCGACCCACGCGATCGCGCCGAGGATCAGCCACCCCAGATACATCAGACTTTGCCAGATGGATCGGTCTTTGCCAGCCGTCATAGCTGAGGGAGGGACAATGTGGGCATTTCGGTTCTAGTCTTCCCCTCCAGGGGACTCGAATCCACCCGCCGCCTCGTAAATCGGCAGGGCAATGGCGAATTCTGTCCCTCGACCGGGCGTCGAGGTACAGGTAATCTTGCCGCGATGTTTGTCCTCGACAATTTGACGGGCGATCGCCAGTCCCAATCCGGTTCCGACGCCCCTCGGTTTGGTGGTAAAAAAGGTGTCGAAAATTTTGGCTTGATGCTCCGGCGCGATGCCCGACCCGTTATCGGCAATTCTAACTTGGACGAAGGTCTCGTCGAGCCGTTCGGTAGAAATCGTAATTTGCGGCGATCGCCCGTCGTTGCCCCCCTCGGACTCTAACGCATCGAGGGCGTTGGCGATTAAATTCATAAACACTTGATACAGCAGCCCCGTATAACCGCGAACCGGTGGAATGTCGCTGTAATCGCGCTGGAGTAAAGGACCGCGTTTGAAGCGATTTTGCAGGATGGTCAAGGTACTCTCCAGACAATCTCGCACGTCCACGGGGGTGGCTTCGGCTTCGTCCAAGCGCGAAAAATCCTTCAAGCTCGCCACGATATGCTGGATGCGCTCGGCTCCAAAGCTCATAGCATCGAACACTTGGCGCACGTCTTCGCGCACGAAATCGAGTTCGAGGTCTTCGGCTTTGCGGCGAACGGCACTGGGGGGATCGGGAATCGCGTCGGCGTAGGTTTGCAACATCGCCAGCAGGTCTTCGACGTAATCGCGGGCGTGGGAGAGATTGCCCGAAATAAAATTGACGGGATTGTTAATTTCGTGGGCGACGCCAGCGATACTGCGTCCCAGACTCGACATTTTTTCGTGTTGGACCAGTTGCGCTCGGGCGGCGGCTTCTTGTTCGGCGAGCAAGTGCTTCACCTGAGCGATCAGTTGGTTGAGCGACGTGGCTAATTGTCCGACTTCATCAGCGGGAACGACCGCAGCTTGCAGGTTAAAATTCGACTCGCGGGTGACCGTTTGCGCCACTCGGGTTAATTCTTGCAGCGGGTGGGAAATGGCGCGACTGATAGAAAATGCGAGTAAAATGGCTAGCGCCACCGACAGCACCATGCTCGCCATAATAATTTGCATCCGCAAGACCGCCGCGCGTTCGAGGTCGGCTTTGGCACCTTCTTCGGCGATCCACGCTCTCGTGACGATATCGCTGAGATCGTGGGAGAGGCGATCGAATTCGCGGGCGATCTGGCTATTGGAAAAGTCGATGAGGACTTGCTGGGCGAGATCGCGTTGTTCGGGCGATAGCTGTTGGGGATTGAGACGAACGAGGGAGGCGCTGAGGGTGCGATCGTACAGCGACACCGTGTCTTGGTAGGCGTGCAACCACGTTTGAAATCCGGCGATCGCGATCGCCTCGTCCTCCGGGATCGCCCGAACTTGGGCAATTAAGGCTTGAGTGCGATTGAGGTGTTCGCGATATCGATCGTATTGCTGCTCGAACTGCTCGGGTCGGTCGATGGTGGTAATTAACCGCTGTTGGTGCGATCGCACCTGCCAAACGTTGACCTGAAGGTCGCTTAAGACGATGCCTTCTTCCTGGACGATTTCGGCTCGCTCTCGGGCGCGGGTTTCGTAATAATTGCCAACGGTCAATCCGGCGATCGTCCCTAAGATTGCAACCCCTAGGGCTAACCCGTAACCGCTGCTGATTTTATTGCGAATGCTCCAGCGACTGACCAATCGACCGATCCCTTGCAGTTGGTTGGGATGCGGTGGCGAGGGAGAATCGGACATGGGGACAGATGGCTTCGGATCCGCGTCGGCGCTCATAGTTTTTTCTTCCAGCCTAGCAATGCAGGCGGGGATCGCGCTGCTGCTCTAACTTTAGCTCCCTAAGATCTACTGAAAGCGCGGCGAGCGACCGGAAATCGGCACGCGATCCACTTCGCTGGCTGCGTTGCCCGCTCGTCCCCGAATCTCCCCCATTCTGGCGATCGCGCCTTTAGCGTTCCAAGCTCAAATCCCCTTGACGCAGTTCGTGTTGCGCTCGGTTGAATTGTTTTTGTCGCTCGCTGAGGGCTGCCGGATCTTCAATGGGGGGACGCATGTCCCACTGGACTTCTGCCAGCATCCACAGGCTTCCCGCCACGATCGCGCCCGTGGTGAAAAATTGCCACGGTCCCACGTAAGGCAAAATCGCCAATCCCAACAGGTGAATTGCGCCTGCGAGTAAGAAGGCGCGGGATTTCATGCCCCACCCCGTGGCGAGGTAGCCCACGGCACTCAGTCCCAACCACAGGGGACACAGGCGAATCAGAATTTCGCCCCAACCGAGAAAAATTCCGGCATCGGTCAGCGCTACCCCGAGCGCCATGAGTGCCGCCCAGCAGTAAATTACCCAGCTCAGGCGTTCGACTTTTGCCCAAAACCAGGTTAAATAGATCGTGCTGGCGGTGCCGATCGCGGTCAGGAGCGACCAGGCGATCGCTTGTGTCGTCCAACTAATGGGTAAAAATTGAGCGGTAAAGAAAATTGCGGCGCAAATTAAACTCCAGATGACAAAAACTTGGTCGATCCGGGTATAGTGCGTGGAGAGGAGCGTTAAATCGCCCACTTCCAAATGAATGCGCCAAAGACCTTCGAGATCTTGGACGTCGAGCGCTTCTTGCTTGCCGCGAAAGATGGGTTCTGCGGAGTCGAACAACAACATTCGCAATCTATTGATACAAAACTTATAAAAGCTTAACAGAAACACCGACCCAAACGACAACCCGATCGCCCCAATTCGCCCGATGGCGCGCCCAAGCCGAATTCCGAGAAATTGTTCCAAACCAACGCTTATGGATCGCAAAATCGAAATCTTACCCGATAAAGCTGCCTTAATCGAGCGATCGCGCCAACTGATGCTCGACAAAATCCACGGGGCGATCGCCGATCGCGATCGGTGTACCCTTGCCCTCGCTGGTGGCGGAACTCCCAAACCCCTGTACGAAGCCCTCGCCAACGAAACCTTACCCCTTGACAAAATTCACATTTTCTGGGGAGACGAGCGCTACGTTCCCCCCGACCATCCCGACAGCAACCAACTGATGGCGCGTCAAGCCTGGCTCGATCGCGTCAACTTCCCCGAAGCCAACATCCACCCGATGCCCACCCAATCCGGCGACCCCGAAGCCGACGCCCGGTTGCACGAAGACCAATTGCACCAGTTTTTCCAAACCTCGCCCGGCGAATTTCCCAGCTTCGACTTTATTTTGCTCGGCATCGGCGACGACGGACATACCGCCTCCCTGTTCCCCCACACAGACGCCTTAACCATCCGCGATCGCCTCGTTACCGTCGGGAACAAAGACGGTCAACCCCGAATCACCTTTACCATTCCCTTCATCAATAGCGCCCGCTGCGTTGCCTTTGTCATCGCTGGTGCGGGCAAACAAGCGGCACTGTCCCGCATTCTCGCCGACTCGGGGGACAACGCCACCTATCCCGCCCGTCACATTCAACCGCAAGGAGAATTGTGGTGGGTTCTCGACCAATCCGTCGGAGCGGCGATCGCTGCCCAGTAACGATTAAGATAAGACCATCTCGTCCCACCACGGGGATAGCGCGATCGTTGCCACCGCTGCCGATCTTCCCAGGGGAATTGAGCGATCGAAACCGAACCCTCTCCATTAGACGGGGCAACCCTTTTAACCGACACCGGAGTCGGAGAGCGATCGCCAATCTCATCATAGAAGCGGAGTTAAAGCTTCCAAGGTCTTCCCCTCTCTCCCTGCCTTGGCATCAACCGATTGTAAAGTCGATGGAAACCAAAGCGCGATGATTGTCTGTCCCAACTGCAATCACCAAAATCCAGAAGGCGCGCAAGCGTGCGAAGCCTGTTTTACCCCGTTACCGGAAACCACGAGCTGTCCGAATTGCGGGGCGAGCGTCCAAACGGATGCCAGTTTTTGCGGTCAGTGCGGAGCCAGTTTAGAACCGTCCGCCACCCCAGCCGCGACGAGCGAGGAAGGCAATGCGTCCCCCTCGGTCGGTGCGCCAGCGGCGAGCGAGCCCTATCTCGACCCTCTCGAATCCCTCGAGTCCTCCGAAGCCGAGGTCGAACCCGAAGCCGCCGAGTCTAGTGCCCCAGCGTCCGTCTCCGCCGCCACCCAACTCCAGCAGTTTGCAGCAAAACTGCTCCACGTCCAAAGCGATACCGCCATGGAACTCCCCTCTCACCTGTCAGTCATTCATATTGGCAAACCCAACGATCGCGTCCCGCCCGATATTGACGTTTCGGGATTTTCCCACTCCGAAATCGTATCGAGGGTTCACGCCAATATTCGCGTCGAGGGAGATGCCTATTATATTGAAGATGTAGGCAGTTCTAACGGCACCTATATCAACAATCTTCCCCTTCCCAAAGGCAACCGACATCGCCTGCGACCGGGCGATCGGATTGCACTGGGAAAAGGAGATCTCGTCACTTTATTGTTTCAACTGTCTTAAGCCCGCTCGCTCCTCCGAGTTATTGTGGTTGCATCTACTCCTACTCTCCCTGAAAGCGCGTGATTACACTAACACTCCTTCACCCGCACCAACCCATTCCGGTCAAAAGCTGGACCTTTGAAAACGAGTCGGTGATTCGGGTCGGTCGTTCGGCAGAAAATCACGTCGTCTTATACAGTGCTGTGGTCTCCCGCCGCCATCTCGAGTTGAGACGGCACGGGTGTAAATGGAATGTTGTCAATCTTGGCACCAACGGGACGTATTTAGACGATCGCCCGATCGACCAGATCTCGGCTGTCGATGGCTTGACGATTCGCCTCGCGCGATCGGGACCGAAGTTACAAATTCACTTTACCGAAGCCCCCAAACCGCAAGCGCCTGCCAAGGAAATGCTGCGAAATTTACTCGATCGCGCCAATATTTCAGCCGACGAACCAGACGAGGACACCACCTCGCCCCATCCGACTAAAGTTCAACCCAATCGGGAAAAGAAACCCACCGATCGGGTGAAATCAGTCTTGCCGCGATCGCCCTCTTAACGACCCAACCGATTGGGAATCTCGTCGCAGCCGCCGGGAATCGTCCCCCGAGTCTTCTCGCCTCCCCAGGCGCAGCAATAGGCGCGTTGGGCGGCAGACAGGCGCTGTACGCCGGTGAAATCGGCATTTTCCACCACTGCACCCGTGCGCTCCCCCGTCCGGTAATTCGGCGGTTCGGTGCGATTGCGGGGGGTAGCATCTTCTGGCTTGCCGTAAAATAGGCGAGTGCCGTTGAGATCGGCGCCGGCGAGGTTGGTTTCGTACAGAATCGCCCGAGCCAGGTTGGCTTTGACCAAATCGCACTGGCTGAGGTTGGCGCGAACGAGGTTGGCTTCGCTCAAATCCGTCCAGCGCAAATCGGTGTTCGAGAGGTCGGCACCAGCGAGCATGACGCCCAAATCAATCACGCGCACGCCATAAGGGCGATCTTCAGCGTAACCTCCCGACCCGTCGAGGATGGGGCGACCCAAGCGGCGATCGCGTTTGAGGGGGGTCAGCAGGCGAGATTGAGACAGAAACCGGATAATTTTAGCTTTTCCCGCCGCATCGACGCTACTGAGGATGGCGGCGGTACGTCCCTCGGCGATCGCCCGTTCTTGGGGCCAGTCTTCGAGCAATCCTTCTTCGTTGAGAGCCAGGTCGGACACCCCTTGGAAGTAGGCGTCGATGGTCTGCTGCTGGGTGATGGTATTTTGCTGAATGGTCAAATCTTTAGAAATCACGTACTGTCGCCACGCCACGTACACCGCCAGCACGGCGATTAAAATCTGCCCGATCGCCCCGACGATAGAACTGACCGCTCCGACGGCGTCCCAGTTAATTTGAATGGCGCGATCGCCGTTTTGGTTGGCACCGCTGAGAATCAGCAACCCCGCTCCCGCCGCGACAATCCCCAAACTGGCCACAATCAGCGATCGCCACGGTGCCGGAATCAACTGCGTCCAGAACTTGCGCCCACTGGGGAGAATCAGCCCCACCGACATCGCCAGCGCCACGAATGCCCCCAACAGTCCCATCCAGACGCTATCGATCGCCAATCCTAAAATCATCAGCACGATCGCGCCGAGAATGGTCGCGCTGGGATTGACCGGGAAGTTCGGATCGGGGGACTCGGGGGCGGGAAGCTGAGAGAGGCGATTGTCAGGAAAAGACGATATTTCGCCAGCCTCGGGTTCGACCGCCGCCTCGGGAACATCCTCCCGGTCGCAAGACTCGAGTTCGGGATCGGGAGAAGCAGAATCGGGCGTTTGATTCATAGACCGAGGTAGCGTGGCAAACGTCGATAGCGCAATGGAAAGACGGGATGACGAGGCGATCGCTCTAGCGCATTCCCCCATCGCCATGTGTAGCCGAGAACACAGAAAATGCGATCGAAATAAGTATTTTTTCTTAAGTTCAAAATTGCCTGTATCCCCCATTGTGACGCCAAACTACCGCCACGAGCAAATCCGGATCGCCTCGAATGTCGGGCAACAGGGTGTAATCTAGAGAAGACTGCGAGTAGAAAGGAAGAAAGTTCATATGACAGCGACTTCTGTACAAGTTAAGCACGAAGTCAAAGATCTGTCCCTTGCCACCCTCGGAAAGCAACGGATCGATTGGGCAGCTCGAGAAATGCCCGTACTGGCGCAAATTCGCGATCGCTTCGAGCAAGAAAAGCCCCTCAACGGCATTCGCTTGGTCGCTTGCTGCCACGTCACCACCGAAACGGCAAACCTGGCAATTACCCTCAAAGCTGGCGGCGCGGATGCCATGCTGATTGCCAGTAACCCGCTGTCTACCCAGGACGACGTTGCCGCCAGCCTGGTTCAAGACAACGGCATTCCCGTCTTCGCCATCAAGGGAGAAGACAACGAAACCTACCACCGCCACGTCCAAACGGCGTTGGATCACAAGCCCAACATCATCATCGACGACGGTAGCGACGTGACCGCCACCCTCGTTCAAGAGCGGCAACACCAGCTCTCTGACGTGATCGGTACCACCGAAGAAACCACCACCGGAATCGTCCGCTTGCGCGCGATGTTCAAGGATGGGGCGCTGTCCTTCCCCGCCATGAACGTCAACGACGCCGATACCAAGCACTTCTTCGACAACCGCTACGGAACGGGTCAATCCACCCTCGACGGCATTATCCGCGCCACCAACATCCTGCTGGCGGGTAAAACCGTGGTCGTCGCCGGTTACGGTTGGTGCGGTAAAGGCGCTGCCATGCGCGCTCGCGGTTTGGGTGCCAACGTGGTCGTCACCGAAATCGATCCCATCCGCGCCATTGAAGCCGTGATGGACGGTTTCCGCGTCATGCCCATGTCCGAAGCCGCTCCGTTGGGCAACGTGTTCGTCACCGTCACCGGGAACAAGCACGTGATTCGTCGCGAGCACTTCGAGCAAATGCGCGACGGCGCGATCGTCTGCAACTCCGGTCACTTCGACATCGAAATCGACCTCAAGAGCCTCGGCGAAATGAGTACGGAAGTTCGCCAAGTTCGCAACTTCACCGAGCAATATATGCTCCCCAACGGCAAGTCCGTCATCGTCCTGGGCGAAGGTCGCCTGATCAACCTGGCGGCGGCTGAAGGTCACCCCAGCACCGTGATGGATATGAGCTTTGCCAACCAAGCCATGGCGTGCGAATACCTCGTCAAGAACAAAGGCAAGCTGGAGCCGGGTCTGCACTCAATTCCCGAAGATATCGATCGCGAAATTGCGGCACTCAAACTCCGCGCTCTCGGCATCGATGTCGATACGCTCACGCCCGAACAGGAAGAGTACATCAACTCCTGGACGGTCGGCACTTAATGCGATCGCGATGCGATAAATTGTAGGGGCGCTCTCGAAAAACGCCCAGCCTGGGGCATAAGAGGTTCAATTTGTCAACCTCTCGCCTCGGGCAATTCTTGCAAGCCCGCTCTTTGCGGGTTTTGTCTGTATAAAGGCAACAGTATTCAGGCAACGGGCAACAGTTGGAATCAGGGTTTGGAGACTGACCCGCGACATTTTCTCTCCCTATCTCCCCATCACCCATCCCCGCTATGGCGACTCGACTTTCCACCGAACTCCATCGCTTTTTTTTTGAGGAAGAACGCGGCGATCGCGTCACGTTAGCCGACATTATCGCGATCGCGGGCGAGCGATTATTTGGCTTTTTATTTGTCTTGCTCGCACTTCCTTCAGCACTTCCAATTCCGGCACCCGGTTACTCGATTCCGTTTGGCATCGTCATGTTTTTATTAGCCGCACAATTGGCGATCGGCTCCGATCGTCCGTGGTTGCCGCAAAAATGGCTGGATCGCTCCATTGAGTTAAAAACCGTGCAAGGGGTTTTAAAAAAAGGACTGCCGTGGTTACGTCGAATTGAAACCCTATCGCGCCCTCGATTTAGTTATATTTGTACCAGCTTGCCCGGACGCACGACGATCGGCTTGGCGATCGCGTTAATGTCGCTGTCGATGATGGTACCCATTCCCGGAACCAACACGCTTCCGGCGATGGGAATTTTGATCGTCGGATTTGGACTGCTCGACGACGACGGTCTGATTAGCTTGGGAGGTTTAGTCGTGTGTTTGATGGGCGTGAGCTTAACGGGATTAATTTTAATATTCGGATACGAAGCCGTGTCCGCTGGAATCGACATGATTCGCAATTCGCTTTAATGCGCTAATGTCCAAACTCAGTCTCAGACACGAACGCAACCGCCAGGGATGGAACTGGTTTCGCGTAGCGTTGCAGTTTCGCGGATCGGTGATTCCCGCCATTTTGCCCAAAGTGATTTTATGCGGTTTATTTGGAGCATTAGTCTCGCTGCTTTACGATCGCGGTTTTGCCGTGTCTTGGCCGATTGAAAGCGGCATCGTCCCCAGCGTCGTCTTGGGCTTGTTACTCGTATTTCGCACCAATACCGCCTACGAGCGATTCTGGGAAGGTCGCAAATTGTGGGGAACTTTAGTCAACACCGTTCGCAACTTAGCCCGGCAAATTTGGGTCGCCATTCAAGAAACCCGACCGGAAGATCGCAAAGCCAAAATCGAAACCTTGCGGCTGTTAGTTGCCTTTGCTGTAGCGATGAAGTTACACCTGCGAGCCGAACCCGTCAACGACGAACTCAGGGCACTCATGCGGGTTCAGTGGCTTGAAAAGCTTAAATCCATGAATCATCCCCCGCTCGAAATTGCCTTTTGGATCGGCGATTACTTGCAGCAGCAGCACGAACGCCACTGTCTCAATACCTATCAACTCAGTGCCATGATGAAACTGCTCGATACCATGGTCGATGCGTTAGGAGCGTGCGAGCGAATTCTCAAGACGCCAATTCCCCTCGGTTATGCCATTCATTTAAAACAATTGCTGTTGGTCTATTGCCTGTCTCTGCCGTTTCAAATTGTCAGCGAGTTACAGTGGTGGACGGGAGCAGTTGTGGCAATTGTCAGTTTTACCGTCTTTGGCGTCGAAGAAATCGGCATCGAAATTGAAAATCCTTTCAGCTACGACCCCAACGATTTACCGCTCGATGAAATTTGCGCCACCATGCAGCGCAATATCGAGGATTTAATTACCCTGGCTCCCTGCACGCGACACTGGAAAGAAGCGGCGATCGATTAATTGA
>CAYQUF010000011.1:0-52836 GCA_964420595.1 uncultured bacterium | reverse complement strand
CAGACTTTGACCTGAGCAAGCAGACGCAGAGGCTCGAACAACTGTATTCAGATGTGTTAAAAGACTATTAGTTATACCATAAATTCGGAGCGTTTTTGTGTTAATTAATACTTTTTACTCCTCAAGCGCTATTTTAAAGGAATCATTTTTATTTGACTGTATTTATAAAAATTACAATATTTTTTCCAGATTGAGCTTGACACGGAAGCAATCTAAAATTAGCGTTAATTTCTAATGTTTTTAATCGAGCAATCAGGAGCGATCGTGAATTCCAATATCGAATTGACATTTGCGGCACAAGATACCAGTTCTCAGGCACCGCAGTCTTCAACCTTTAAAATCCCAGCGACAGATAAATATTATTACTTTTTCAAAGCTTATCTAAAACTAAAAATCAATCAGATTCTTGACAGAGATCCGGCGATTGTTTACCAAATGGGACGAGTGGGATCGAAGTCCGTGGTCGATTCGCTCAAGCAATCGGGACTAGATGTGCCAATTTATCACTCCCACTTCATGACCCCAGAAGGGTTGAATTTTTTAAAGCAAATCAAACAAGCCGTTTATGGGACTTGGCGTAATATTCCACCTAGCTCTCAATATCACTTGCTTCAAAGTTGCTTTCTCAGTCAAGTCTTCTCGTCTAAAACTCCTCGCGCGAAGAAATACAAGATCGTTACGATTGTCAGGGATCCAATTGCCACCAACGTATCGGGATTCTTCCACAATCGCGCTTTGTGGATCTCCGACTTCGATCCCCATCAAGAAACTGGAGAGTCTTATTTACAGGAGCTGTCGAATCGCTTTTTTCAAAAGTATCCCCATCACTTTCCTTTAACTTGGTTCGATGTCGAACTCAAGCGGACCCTAGGAATTGACGTTTTTGCCAGCGAGTTTCCCAAATCTAAGGGATACAAAATTTACAGGGGAACGACCGCCGATGTCTTACTGCTCAAGTTAGAAAAAATCGGAGAGTGCGGCAAGGAAGTTTTTCAGGAATTTTTCGGATTGAAAGATTTTAAAATGATTCGAACCAACACGGGAGATAGCAAAGAATACGCGCAACTGTACAAGCAGTTTTTGAAATTTATCAAGCTCGGCGATCGCTATATTGACACCATGTATGGCTCGAAGTACGCGCAGCACTTCTACGATGCTTCTGAAATTGAAGCCTTCCAACGCAAATGGACGGCATAGGAGGCTCGAACGAATCCTCTAGCGCGATCGCGTTACTCTATAAGTTATGAGTGTCTGACTCTTTGTCAATATGCGCGTCCTCAGCATCCATAACGCCTATCAAATTCGCGGCGGCGAAGACGAATCCCGTGCAGCGGAAGAACAGCTCTTGCGAGACAACGGACATCAGGTGGATGTTTACGAAGAACACAACGATCGCGTCTCTAAACTCAATCCCCTCGCCTTAGCCGGACGCACCATTTGGTCGCAGGAAGCCTATCAAACCGTCGAACGCCGACTCGCCACCGCCGACTACGACCTGATCCACGTCCAAAACTTTTTCCCGCTCATTTCCCCCTCGGTCTATTATGCGGCGCGATCGCGAGGCGTTCCGGTGGTTCAAACCCTGCGAAACTACCGCCTCATGTGTCCCAACGGTCTGTTTTTCCGCGACGGTCGCCCCTGCGAAGACTGCATGGGCAAATTCTTTCCCTATCCCGGTGTCGTACACGGTTGCTATCGCGACAGTCGAGCCGCCAGCGGCGTTACGGCGACGATGTTGAGCGTTCATCGCAGTCTCCAAACCTGGACGCAACAGGTGGATGCGTATATTTCCCTGACTGAATTTGCCCGTCGCAAAGCCATTGAAGGGGGATTGCCCGCCGAGAAGATTTTCGTCAAACCCAATTTCGTCAATCCCGATCCGGGAGTGGGAGACGGTCGCGGCGGTTTCGCCCTTTACGTGGGGCGGCTGTCGGTGGAAAAAGGGTTGGACACCCTGTTGGCGGCGTGGAAGTCCCTCGGCGATCGCCTGCCCCTTAAAATTGTAGGAGACGGTTCGCTCCAAGACGAGGTGGTGGCGGCGACGCAGCAGTTACCCAACGTGGAATGGCTCGGACGCAAACCCAAATCGGAGGTGTACGACCTGATGGGAGCAGCCAGTTGTTTGATTTTTCCGTCAAAATGGTACGAAACCTTCGGTCGCGTTGCCGTAGAATCGTTTGCCAAGGGAACGCCCGTCATTGCAGCGAATATTGGCGCGATCGCAGAATTAGTCGAAACCGATCGCACGGGCGTCCATTTCCAACCCGGCGACCCGGACGACTTAGCCGCCAAAATCGATTGGATGCTGACCCATCCCCACCGATGGCAGACCATGCGCCAAAACGCCCGCGCCGAATTTGAAGCCAAATACACCGCCGCTCAAAACTACAAGCGATTGATGGAAATTTACGAGACCGTTCGCTCGGGAACCCCAAGGCTCAAGCCGGGGACTGGAAACAGCAAGCGCCAGTAGGGGCTGGGTCGCCAAGTCCGTACCGACCTTGGGATGCGACTCCAGTATTAAACGGGTTTAAAAGGTAAGCCGACAACGAACCGATGAGCGCTCGTGCTAACAAACCACCGAAGAAGGCAAACGCGATTAAGGGCTATATTTCCTCGCCGGATTTAGTCCTGTTTGCCTTTGCCACCACCTTTTTTTCCCGACTGGTCGATTCGGCAGGCGCGCCTTCGGTGATTAATTTCGCGCATTTTGCCACCGTTCCCTTTGCCTGCGGCGTGGTGCTGCTGCGCAGTAAAAGTAAAGACCGCCATCAAATCGCGATCTCTTGGCAGCTAATCGCGGGAATGGCAGTCTTATTAGGCGTTATGTTTGCCAGCGCCATTCTCAACAATGCTGGCGTCATTAACGTGGTGATGAGCTTTCTCCTGCTGGGCGAACCGTTCGTGTTCTTGCTGGCGGTGATTAGCATTCCCATGTCCCCTGCCAGTTTGGAGAAGCTCAAAACCTGGGTCATCCGATTTTGTTTTTTCCACACCCTGCTTGCCTTCGTGCAGCGTTACGTCTTGAACCTGCACCGCTTGCACGGACTCGCCGATAACATTCAGGGCGTGTTTTACCGCTCCGGTGCGGGTCACGTGGTCGGGGCGTCTGTGGCGATGACGTTTGGACTGTACTACCTGGTGACGGCAAAGACAGCACCGCTGTGGTTTCGCATTGTCGTATTTCTCGCCACGTTTTGGCACATGCTCCTCGCCGATGCCAAACAGGTGCTGCTGTCTTTCCTCGCCGGTTGGTTGTTGCTGCTGGTGACGAAAATTAAAGATATTGGCAAGGCACTGCAATACATTATCGCCGCCGTCGTGTTGGGGGCGATTTTGGCGTGGTGTATCGAGAACGTGGAAGCCTTCGGCGCGTTTAAAACCTGGATGCGACCGGAAATTTACGGTCCCGAGGGCGAAGCGACCCTCTTGAAGACCGCCACGTTCAGAATCGTGCCGCAATATTACGACTCGTTCTTGCATCCCTGGCTGGGTTTGGGACCGGGACACACGGTGGGACGATTGGGGGGATGGATGCTCTCGATTTACTCCAATCTGCTCGGTCCGCTCGGTTCGACACGACATCCCGCCAGTCGCGAGGTTTGGCGAGCCGTCGGTCGGAGCTGGCTCGGCGATCAGTCGAGTATGTTCTCGCCGCTGTTCGGTTGGGCGGGAATTTGGGGCGATCTGGGATTTCTGGGACTGGCGGCTTATCTTTATCTGGCGTACGTGACTTGGAGCAAGCTGTCGCCAGGAGATTTATGTCGGTTTTTGTTATTGAGCGTTTTCGTGACCGGTCTGATCTTTTCGCAGATGGAAGAACCGGGGTATATGCTGTTTATCGCCCTGATTATCGGGCTGCGGTGGCAGGAGGAGCGAGCCAAACAGAAGCAGAAACGCGATCGCCAGGCATCATGGCTCTACGAAAATCTATTGCGATCGCCGCCGCCTTCAAGCGGTTCGGGCTAAAGCAGGAGCGGAATCGGTCAGATAGTACAAGAACAGATCGACGGTTTCTTGCTTCAACCAGCCGTTGCGAACGGCTGTTTCGCCAAACCGCAATCCCGTTTTCGACTGGTGGGTCAAAATGGCGTGAATCTGATCGTCGTCGAGCAGGGCGGCTGATTTGAGGTAGTAGCCCAATGGCTGATGTTGGCTCGTGGTGGCTAAATCGGGTAGTTGCTCTACGAAGAAATCGACGGTTTCGGGTTTGACCCAACCTTGGGAAGCCAGAATTTCGCCAAACCGCAGGCGATCGTGTTCGGCTTGGTATTGTAAGGCTTGTTCGATTTGGGCAGCGGAGAGCAGACCCGCTTGTTGCAAGACTTGACCGATGGGTTGCCCGGTTAGCAAAGAAGGCAAGGTCTCGTAGCGTCGGGCATAATCTCGCAAGAACCGCTTGCGATCGCTCGATCGCGCCAGTTCTCCCAGCATCCGCTCGCGGAGCAGTTGTTGCGATGCCAACCACAGGAAGGGTGGAATGGTCTTGCTATAGCGACCCCACAACCGCTGCGGCTCTTGAACCAGACGGTAGCCCCATTCCAATCCGTTATTTCTCACCCATGCAGGCGCGTGCTTGATGAGTCCGGCGTAGATGGGAAAGACGCCGCCCAAACCGATGGTGACGGCTTGGAGTTTGCCCCGATGGTCTGCCATCCATTTTTCTTGTTTCGGACACCCCAGCGACAGCAGCACGAGTCCCGCACCGCTGCGGTTGATGCGCTCGACTAAGGCATCGTCTTCTCCTGGGGTGAGGGGACGGAAGGGGAGGGGTTCCATCCCGGCTAAGGGAAGATTGGGAAATTCGCGATCTAGTCTGGCTCCCATGCGATCGAGAATTTCTGGTTGAGAGCCGAGGAAAAAGACTTTAACGTTACGTTGCTGGCACTGCTGGCACAATGCCAACAGAATATCCATACCCGCCACCCGATCCTGCTGGCGCGCTCCCATGAGTTTCATCATCCAAACCAAGGGCATGCCATCGGGGGTCACGAGATCGGCGTTATCGAGAACGCGCGCAAAATCGGAATTCCAATAGGCTTCCATCAGCATATGCACGTTTGCCACGCAAACATTTTTGCTCTCGCGCGACATCGCCCAGCCCATCATGGTCTGAATTTGCTGGTCGAACCGCAATGCTGTAATGGAAGAATTAATAATTTTCTGATTGGGAAGAGCAAGCGCAGTTACCATAGTACCCACACCTCAAGCGCTATTTATGATAAACGACAGTATGCCTAGCACCGATCGGAACTAGATCGGTGCTTGTGGCACTTATAAATTAGCCAGCCGAGCGCGCGATCGCAGAGCGCAATAAAAAAACTGACTCGATTCGGTTGAACTCAATCTCGAGACCCTTCACCCAAAGTAGATGAATTCCCTGAGATGCTAACAAACCAGACTGGATTGTTAAGTTCGGTAACTTCACTGATGTTTGCAAATCCAGCGACGGTCAACTCGACCGTGGTTCTACTGACCCCAGTCTGGGCGATCGCCCCGGTTATTGACAACGATCGCAGCTCAGAATTCGATTAATCTTTACAATTTCGCCTGCCAATTTAAAGTTTTAGTAAAGCTAAGGTTGTTGCCTTTACGCTTAATTTGGCAAGGTTGTGAAGAAATATCAACTGCTACAGTTCTTTTACCCAAACCCTTGCTATATTTAGAGTTTTTGTGTTTTTACGTCTATTTTTGTTAAGCAGAGGGAAGGCAACCGCACGCTCGTTGACTAGCCATGAATTCTCGAAGAAGTTACTCTGCATTTACGCCTGTTGGCGGTTGTATCCGGATATTTTGACTGCCAAGTTTGCAGAAAAGTTTCGAGTGGGGATTGCTGTATTTATACGGTAGCAATTAAATACGAGGATTCACGTAAAACCTCTTTCCGATCGCCCGATCGCGCGGCAGTGCCCTCTCCTCCTCTCAGTAGGATTACCCGTATTGTACTATTTTTCTACAATAATTGCTTAATCGGGGTGGCGGGGCGATCCGTCCAGATAGGACGACGATTCGACCGCCTGAGTGGATCGCGCCTCGGTCGAGTCTGCCCGAGATGTCTGTCGGTAGCGCCAGTCCAAGGCATCCTGCGAAATATCCTTGGCTTTATTCACCACCATCCCCAACGCTGGCGTTCCCGACACCCGCAACTCTTCTAACGCCTGTTCGAGGACCGATCGCTTCAGAGTCCCCACGCCAGCCACCAACACCAAGCCATCGGTTTGCGCCGCGATTAGGTAGGCATCGGCTAACCCGACCAACGGCGGCGTGTCGTAAATCGTCAGGTCGAAGGCAGCGTGAAGGTTGCGCATCAGTTCCTGCATTCGCTGGGACGCCAGCAACCGCAGGGGGTCGGGGGGAATGCGACCGGCGGGGAGAATAAACAGATTGTCTTCTAAGTGCGATCGCTGGATGACCTCGTTAAAATCCAACTCCGTCGAAATTGCCTCGCTTAACCCTCGAATCCCCACCCAATTCGAGGCATCCCGCATCTCGGGACGGCGCAGGTCGGCATTGACCAATAACACCCGCCGTCCCATCGCCGCCGCTGCTTGCGCCAAGTGAACCGCCACCGTCGATTTTCCTTCCGCCGAAGCCGCCGAACTAATCGCCAGCGATCGCACCGAAGCATCCGACCCCAACAGGCGAATATTGGTATAGAGCGATCGAAACGCCTCGAAAAACGGGGCGAGCTGTTCGTTCTGACGGCGCTTGGAGCGACCGAACTGTAACGGCTGTCCCAACCACCGCTTCAAATGGTCGCGCTTGCGCTCTCTCAATACTTCCAATTCTTTTTTATAAGGGATGACGCCCAGCAAGGGCAAGCGAGCCACTTCCTTCACTTCCTTGACCGCATAGATCGTATTCCCGAGGCGATCGAGCACCAACGCCGCGCCAATCCCCAGCAGCATTCCCAACATTGCCCCCAACACCAAATTTTGCTTCACGCTGGCAGACGACGGTTTGGGATCGCTGACGGGAGAGAGCAATTGCCAGGGCACCTCTCGCTGCGCCACGTCAATTCTCAACGCCTCTCGCTTCACCAAAAACTGATTGAGATTGTCGGTGGCGATTTGCAACTCCCGCTGAATGTCGTTGTATTCCCGCGTCACCCTCGACAGTTCCTTCACTCTCAGGTTGAGGCGAGCGACCGTTTCGTCCAACGCCTGTTCCCGTTCTTGCAATTCTTCTAAGTTATTGGCGACCTCCCGCTGCACGCGATCGCTCTCTTGACGCAACAGGTCGAGCAATTGCTGGCGTTGCTGCTGCAAAATTTCGAGATCGGGACTCTCCTCGTAAAACAGCACCGAGTCCTTGGCAATTTGGCGATCGATCTCTTGAATCTGTGCCAACAGCGACTGGTAGGTCGAACTTTCCTTCAACGCCGACGCCGCTGCCAGATCCGGCGACGATCGCGACAGTTCGGTTTGCAAATTCCCGTAAAGCGCGCGCGCCTCATCGATTTCGACTTGGGTATTGAGCTGTTGCGCGCCGAACGAGCCGATTTGGTTCGAGAGCTGTTCCCCTTGAATCGCCGGATCCACCAAATTGTAGCGCTGTCGCAATCGCTGCAATCGAGCCTGCAATTCCTCCACCCGCGCTTCGAGTCGCGGCAGTTGTTCGTCCACAAAATCGATGCCCCGACGGATATCGGTTTGGCGTTCTTCGCGAGAATATTCGAGATATGCCTCTGCCACCGCCGAGAGAACCGATTCTACCAGTTGGGAGTTGGGGTGCTTGTAGGTGACTTGAAGGATATTTTGCCCGCCAGTCTGAATCCCGAGCCGACCGGCAAGAGCGGGATAGGTCAAATCCGGATACTCCCCTTGCAATTGCTCCACAATCGGCGTCAGCACCCGAGGGCTTTTGAGTACCTTAATCTTAGTTTCGTCGATCGTGACTGCGACTATGTCTTCCCGCGCGCTCAAGGTTTGAGGCAGCGACGAAATCAGTTTGGTTTCCACCGTCAGCGGCTCGGTTAAAATCTCGAACCCCGCCGTATAAATTGGCGTATCGGTCGAGGCTTTGTACCCCGCCGCCACCGCCAGCGTTACGGTCAGTCCTCCAATCAACCACAGCCGCCGATAGATGGCAGCAACAACGCGACCGAGATTTAAACCGCCTTCTTCGTCGTCAAACTGAGCGGTCCCGGCGATCGATACGGGTTGAGAGGACGGGTCGGTTTTCATCAGGAAGACAATCGAGCGATCGGCTAAAACAGGTCAAACAATTGGGCGGGAAAGTTCAGAATCGTTAAAAACCGCGCCACGGGGGTAATTGCCGTGTCGAGGGTATCTGAGATTCGAGCGATGTCCGAGCGGTGGACGATGACGATATCCTCGTTGCGCAAGGGGGGATTGTTGCCTTCGCTCACCCCTCGGGCAAAATCGACGGGAATGATGCGTCGAGACACGGTGCCGTTGAGGTTAAGTCGAATCAGTTCGACCGATCCCTTGCGCGCGCGGTTGTTAAACCCACCGGCAGAGAGTAAAGCTTGGTTGAGTGGTGCGTTGGGCGAGATTTGAACCACGCCGGGTCGGCGTACTTCTCCCACGACGTTTACCCTTATTGTATCCGGGGAAAAGCTGGCAACAGCAATTTGCGTGGCTTCGGCTGGATTGGGTTCGCTGGCGGTGGGGACGAAGATGGTATCGCCTTCTTGTAAGGGCACGTCCTGACTGGAATCGCCGGTTTGCAACAGTTCCCACAAATTCACGTCGATGGTTTGGCGGATTCCGGTGCGGGTGGGGCGGTAGATGCGAATTTGGCGAATGTTGGCGAGGGGTTTGATGCCTCCAGCGACTTGAATGGCGCGGGTGACGGTGGGAAGTTTGCCCGTGTTGCCCGTTCCGCCGGGAACGCCCGCCTGTCCGGTGCGTGCGGTTCCGGTGACGGTGTAGGGACCGGGTCGAAACACTTCCCCCACCACGACGATGTTGACGGGTTCGGCGTCGTCGGAGGCAAAGCTGGCGGCGGCAATTTGCGGGGCTTGGCTGAGGTTGATTTCGGTGGCGGTGGGAATGAAAATCGTGTCGCCGTCGCGCAAGGTGACGTCGTAGCGCAGATCGCCGGTTTGCAGCAGTTCCCACAGGTTAATGCCGATCGCCTCGGGTTGTCCGTTGCGCTGGGGTCGAAAGACTCGCGCGTTTTCCAGGTCGGCGGCTTGGGTGATGCCTCCGGCGACTTCGATCGCCCGCGTGACGGTGGGAAATTGCGTTCCCTGGCGTTGAATCGTGTAGGAGCCGGGTCGCTTCACTTCTCCCGCCACGCCGATTTCGAGGGGACGCGGCGCGATCGAGGTGACGGTGACAGTGGGGGTTTTGAGAATGCGTTCGGCGTCGTAGCGATCGCGAATGGCTCTGGCGGCTTCTTCGAGGGTGAGTCCGTCTACGTTCAAGCTGCCGATGGGGGACAGTTCGATGGTGCCATCGACGAGGACTTCCCGTTCGCCGCTGTACTGGGGCACTTGCAGGATTTCGATGTTAATCCGATCGCCTGCTCCGAGGGTATAAGGATATTCTCGCGACGGGGGATTCTCGGTGTCGAGGGTGCCGAGGGCGGGATTTTGCAGGGTGGGGGTTTGCGCCAGGGTGACACGCGGAACTGCGGCGATCGCGATCGCCAAAACGGACGCCGAGAGAACCAGCGATTTGGACAGACTCCAATTGAGGGGGTGCGGCATTTTTAACTCCCCTTTAGACAATAAAGACTGGCATCCTCTCGCCGGTTCCGAATTCGAATTCAAATTCAGGGAGAGCGGGATACCAGTTTGCGTTTCACCAGGGGCGATCGCGCGATCGCCCAATCTAATTTTAACGATTGCCGTCGAAATCGTCGCCGATCGATTAGAGGGGAACGACTTCCGGGTTGACCCCCATTTCGTTTAACATCGCCTGAATTTCGTCGCAATAGATGGCATTCATCACGATGACGCGATCGGGCTGATATTCTTTCAAAAATTCCGGCGACATAATTTGTTTGCCCACGCCGGGAATAAATTTACCGTGGCGGTGCGGGTTGATATCCACGACGTACTGAATTTTATCGATCGTATCGAGGGTGGTTAAAAATGCCACGCATTTCGACCCCGATCCCCACACGACCACTCGCTCGCCTTTGCGCTGGCTGGCTTCGAGTTGTTGCTTCCAGCGATCGAGTTTGCCATCGATTTGACTGGCAAAGTGCCGCACGTCGTCTGCCACCTCTTGCGGGGTTTCTTCGAGGGGATGGACGAAATCCGAATGCTCGGCAACGGGAAGGGTTTCGATTAACAAATATTGGTCGCCATACGCCCGATATAAATCCGTGACTTCAAACCCGCAAGAGCGGAACAAGCGAGCCAGCGATCCCGGTGTAAAGTAGGAGCAATGTTCGTAGTAAATGTCTTCAAAGGCTAAATCTTTAAGGACGCGGGTGGTGTCGGGGATTTCAAAGACGACAGCAGTATTGAGTCGATTGCCAATGGAGCGGCGCACGGTACGAATGAATTCTTGGGTCGGTTGAATGTGTTCGAGGGTATGGCGACAGCAAATAAAATCGCCGACGTAATCGGCATATTTTTCGGAATAATAGTCTTGAATAAATGTAACGCGATCGGCTGCCGCACTTTGCACGCGACCGGGAACGACGCTCGGATCGATACCGACGCCGCGATTGTTGCCCAACTCGCACAATAGCAGTAAAAAGTCGCCTTTACTACAGCCAATTTCGACGATATCTTTATCGTGCAAATCGTATTTTTCAATCAGGCGTTTTGCCAGATCGCGAGCGAACTTGTTAAACGTGGGCGAAAAACTCTGTTGGTCTTCGTAGTTGGGGGCGTATGCCGACCACTTGCGATCGAATTCGACATTGGTAATAAATCCGCAGCGATCGCAAAATCCCAACAGCACGTCGCCGCTGGGAAAATCGAGGGCATCGGCTTCATTGGAGAGCATCAAGCAACTGTGAACCGGAACGTCTCGAACTTCGTAGAATGCCGACAAGCCCTTTCGACCGCAGTTGGGACAAGTATGTTCGCTTAAATTATGGTGCTTTTGAACGTCGGTTTGTTGTAGTAAAGTCGGTTGAGTCATGAATTTACTCCGAAAGTAATCAATTGTGAGCTAGATTTTCGGGAACCGACCGCATTTGTCAGCCGCGATCGCGTGCCAAGGTCGGGCAACGTGGCGGCGTTTCGTCCCAAACCGATCGCTGGCGATCCCTTGGAAAACATCGCCATTCGTCGTTTTGTCCTCCCAGCAACTCGGCAGGCGATATCGAGCCGAGCCAGTCCTCTCAATCGCCAATTCGTGGGGGAGAGATGGGGAGATAGGGGGATGGGGAGATAGGGGAAAATGCAGGGTTTGGGTTGTCCAAGCCTTTCCAGTTCCTATTCGGCGTCCCCCCGAGTGCGGGTTTACACGATTTTCGGTTCGGGAATGGGAATAATGAATTTCCCACCGCCATCGCGATATTCTTGTTGTTGGCGCAAGATTTCCTCGGCGAAGTTCCACGCCAGCATCAAGACGTAATCCGGGCGATCTTCGAGCAGCTTGGACGGAGGCAGAATCGGCAGGTGATTGCCCCCCATGTACAGTCCGTGCTTGCGGGGGTTGAGATCGACCACGTAATCGATCCACTGCTTGCCAATGCCGAGATAAGCCAGGAAGGTGGTGGCTTTGGCGGCGGCTCCGTAGGCAGCGATCGAGTGACCTTTTTGTTTGAGGTCTTGCAGGATATCGGTGACGGTTTGCTTGATAAAGTTGACGCGATCGGCGAAATCGCGATAGTAATCGATTCGATCCACGCCGCGATCGCGCTCTTGTTGCAGCAGGGTTTGCACCGACTCGCCGACGTTTTCCCGAGGTTCGACGAACAGCCGCAACGACCCGCCGTGAATCGAGGTGCGATCGACTCGGTTGAGAAACAGACCGTGTCGCCGGAACAGCTTATCCAACGCGGTGATTGAGAAATAGCACAAGTGCTGGTGGTAGATCGTGTCGAATTCGCAATGGTCTACCAAGTCCACCACGTAAGGCGCTTCGATAACGGCAACGCCGCTGTCTTTGAGCAACGTGCGAATCCCTTCGACAAAGCCGTTGAGATCCGGTACGTGAGCCAAGACGTTATTGGCGAGAAACACGTCTGCCGTTTTGCCTTCAGAACGCAATTGTTGGGCGAGATCTTGCGTAAAGAACGTGTTGAGGGTGGGAATGCCTCGATCTTGCGCCACCTTCGCCGGACCGGATGCCGGATCGATCCCCAAGACGGGAATCTCTTTTTCGACGAAATTCGCCAACATGTAACCGTCGTTGCTCGCCGCTTCGACCACTAAACTCTCGCCATCGAGCTGTCGCGACTCGATCAGCGATCGGGCGCTGTCGCCAAAGTGTTGCAGCAGCGATTTCGACACGGACGAATAGTAGGGATAGTCCCGACAAAATAGAATTTCCGGCGGTACGGTTTCGGTAATTTGAACTAAGCCGCAATTCGGACAAAATGCCAGATCCAACGGGGCGGTGTACTCGGGCTGACCGAGTTTTTCTTCGCTCACCAAGGCATCGGCAAGAGGCGTTTCGCCAAACGAAATAATTAGCTCTAATTCGCCATGCCCGCAAGAGCGACAATTCGGAATCGATTCGTGCATAGTCAAGACCTCCTCGAACCCAGGTGCGAACCCTGAATCAACGTGCAGGTGGATTAAATTAGACGCGATCGGAGATCGGTTATGCCGAAACGAGCTTCGTCGTCATCCGACGCAAATTCGTATCGATTTGTCCGGTCGCCATAAGCTGTTGAATGTGAGCGATGCGCTTGTATTTTTCCCCTTCAAATTCATCGAGGGTCAACCCGATTTTTTGATAGGCGGCATACAATTCTTCTGCCCCTTTGCGGGCATTCCACTGCGGTTTAAATTCCGGCAGGGTATTGGCAATCTTGCTGCAATCGGCGCGATAGCAACGCTTGTCCGGACCGCCATCGGGGGCATACTCGACCCGACAATTGGGTACCACTTGCTCGACAATAGAGGCGAGGTCGCGAATGCGATAGTTATCTTCGTTGCGCCCGACGTTGAACGCTTCGTTGTGAATGGCTTCTCGGGGGGCGTGCAAGACTGCCACAAACGCGCGGGAAATATCTTCGATGTGAACGATGGGTCGCCACGGCGTTCCGTCGCTCTTGATATACACCTGACCCGTGGTAAACGCCCAAGCCACTAAGTTATTGAGTACCAAGTCGAACCGCAAGCGCGGCGATACCCCGTAAGCCGTGGCGTTGCGCAAAAAGGTGGGACTGAAGTTATCGTCGGCGAGTTTCGCCACATCCCGCTCGACCCAGACTTTCGAGGTGCCGTAGGGGGTGACGGGATTGAACGGGGAGTTTTCGTCCAACCAATCTTCGCCCCCCGCGCCGTAGTTGCTGCACGAGGAGGAAAAGATAAAGCGAGGGACGCCCGCTTGTTTTGCCAGTTCTGCCAGCCGCACCGAAGCCGCGTGGTTGATCTCGTAAGTGAGTTCGGGGTTGAGATTCCCTAGCGGGTCGTTGGAGAGTCCGGCTAAGTGCAGTACCGCATCGAACCCTTCGAGGTCGGCGAGTTCGACATCGCGAACGTCTTTAATCGTTTCGGGAATTTCGAAGATTCCCTCGCCAAAGGTGCAACGCTCGAATAAGTCGCTATCGAGTCCGACGACCTCATGTTGATGAGCCAGAAGCATGGGCACCAACACCGTGCCGATGTACCCCTTGTGCCCCGTTACTAATACTCGCATTCTGATTGTCCTCCCAAGTTTTCCAAGGTGCGTTTCCACTATTCCAAAGGCTTTCGAGGCGACGCTTGTCGCGCAGCGTATCCATGCACTGCCAGAAGCCGTTATAGCGATATGCCATCAACTGTCCGTCGCGAGCGAGTCGTTCCAGGGGGGCTTTTTCCCACTGGGTGTCGTCGCCGTCGATGTAGTCGTAGACTTCCGGTTCGAGTACGAAGAAAGCGCCGTTAATCCAACCTTCTTTGGTTTGCGGTTTTTCCGAGAATTCCACGATTTGGTCGCCTTCGAGTTCGAGGTGACCGAAACGGGCGGTCGGACGGACGGCGGTTAGGGTTGCGAGTTTGCCGTGCGCGCGATGGAATGCGAGCAACTCGTGTAGGTTGATATCGGAAACCCCGTCACCCCAGGTCAGCATGAAGGTTTCGTTGCCCATGTGGGGGATGAGGCGCTTGATGCGACCGCCGGTGTTGGTGTGAATGCCGGTATCGATCAGATCGACGGTCCAGTTGAGACGCTCGCTGTCGCCGTCGGACATGGTGACGTCTCCGGTGCCGAGATTGACGGTGAGGTTACTGTTAAGGGAACAGTAGTCCACCATGTATTTTTTGATGACTTCGGCTTTGTAGCCCAGGGCGATGGCGAAGTTTTCGAAACCGTAGTGGGCATAGTGTTTCATGATATGCCAGATGATGGGACGACCGCCAATTTCGACCATCGGTTTCGGTTTCGATACGGTCTCTTCTGCCAGACGAGTGCCCAGTCCTCCTGCCAAGATTCCGACTTTCATTTAGATTCCTCGATCGGACTTCGACTGCGGGCGATCGCGTCAAAACGGCGTCAGAATTCGAGCGCGCTCGACTTTGCCAGTTTTGCGTTCCGTAAATTTTGGGGCGATCGCCGCTAGAGTATCAATGCTTAACCGCAATAATACGGGCATTTTTTCGAAAATGCTGCTATGTAACGCAATCTTCATCCATTCTTTAAGTGTTGGCTTTCTGTAAATTCACGGATCAAGCGCCTAACGGACGAATCGATCGCGATTTGCGCCATTCTCGGGGCGATCGCGCTTGATGGAATCTTTATGAAGTCAACGGAAAGAGATCGGGAACGGACTTAGGGCTGAGGGCGAGCGATCGCGGCTGGGGGGAATTTCGGCGATCCCGATTAAGGCTTCCATGACGGATTTCACCACTGGAGCGGCGGTTGCCGATCCCGAACCGCCTTGAGGCTCGTCCACGACGGCCAACACCACGTAACGCGGATCTTCGGCGGGCAAAATCCCGACAAAACTCGTGACGATCGCGTAGTCGGAATAGCCGCCAGCGGCGGTGGCTTTCTGGGCGGTTCCCGTTTTTCCGGCAATGCGATAGCCGGGGATTTGGGCGGTTGTTCCGGTTCCGGCTTCGACGACCCGTTCCATCATGGCGATGACTTCGTTGGCGGTGTCGGCAGAAAAAATGGATCGCGGTTCGCTGCGCTCGGGTTGCCAATACGGTTGTCCTTGGGTATCGAACAGTCCCCGTACCACGTGAGGCGTAACCAATTTCCCCTCGTTGGCGAGGGTGCCGTGCAGTTGCAGCAGTTGAATCGGGGTGAGGGCGAATCCCTGTCCGAAGGCAGTGGTCGCCGGTTCGACGGGGGATCCGGTAAATTGCGCTTGGGGTTTAATCTGACTGGGGACTTCGAAGGGCAGGTCGATGCCGGTGACTTGTCCGAGTCCCAACCGTTCCAGCCAGGTGTAGTACACTACGGGGGACAGTCGCTGCATCACCCGCACCATGCCGACGTTGCTCGAATATTGCACGACTGCGGCGATATCGATGCTGCCGCGTACTCCCGAATATTCGTAATCGGCGTTTTCGATCGGCCAGCCGTCTACGAAGATGCGACCTTCATCGTACACGGTACTCTCGGGGGCGATCGCGTCGGCTTCGAGGGCGATCGCCACGTTAATCGGTTTAAAGGTCGAACCCGGCTCGTACAGGTCGGTCAGCGCCCAATTTTTAAATCGCCCCGGCTCGAATTCAAAATACTGGTTGGGGTCGTAAGATGGCTCGGATACCAGTGCCAGCAGGGAACCGTCGCGGGCGTCCATGACCATCACGGTGCCCCGTTTGGCGTTGAATGCCTCGATTTGTCGGCTCAGGGCAATGCGTGCGGCGCGTTGCAAGCGGCTGTCGAGGGTCAGTTGCAAGCGCAGGTCGTCGAGGTGAAATACGTTGGGGCGGTTGGGGGGCGATTTCACTTTGCCCTCGCCGGTGGGCGGTTTGCCGGTTTCGGGGGAAATGGCGCGTTCGAGCAAGTGCTGGTGGCTGTATTCGACTCCCGCGCCCCCTTGAGCGTCCATGTTGACGTATCCGACCACTTCGGCGGCTAATTCTTGTTGCGGGTAGAGTCGAGCCGCCGAGCGCACGGTTTCTAAGCCATCGATTCCCAGTTTTTGCAGGCGTTTGACTCGATCTTCGGACAGCAAATCTGCCAGCCGAATGCCGCTGGAGGCACTGTTCAATTGGCGCAGGAGTTCGCCCACGGGACGATCCAAAATCGGGGCAATGCGTCCGGCAATTTCGGCGGGCGATCGCTCGAACAGTTTGGGATGGGCGTAGAGGGTATAGGCGGGGCGATCCACGGCGAGGACGTTCCCTTGGCGATCCACGATCGGGCGACGGGGGACGAAGGGGGTGCGATCCACCTGTTGCTGCGATCGCGCCAGGGTTTGCAATGCGGGCGATCGAATGACTTGCAGGTAGAACAAGTCGAGGGCTAGCCCGATGCCAGCCACCATTAAAATTCCCCACACCAAGACCAGACGAAACCGATGGCGATCGCGGGTTGGAGAAGGGTGGGATTTGGATCGCCTCGAACCTCGATGCCCCGAAGACGAGCGATCGCGAATGTCTTCGAACCGGCGAGATTGGCGACGGCGATTGTCACTCCGCGATGAGCGAGAAGAAGTCATGCTCTAAAATCCTGGTCGATCGAACCGATCCCTGGTGTATTGTGGCGCAATTTCCTTCAGTAGCCCAAGGGGGGGCGATCGATCGGGGAGGAGATTTCCTGAGTCGGCATCTCAACGGGCGTCTCGGCGCGACGGTCGCTCGGAGAAAGCACGATAAACCGATCGTGCTGCGGTTGCAAGTCGGTTGGCGGTTGTTTGAGTTGCTCGGCAATGTTGTGCTTGAGCGATTCGGTGGCGACGGTGAGCTGCCGTTCGTGCTGGCGCAGGATTTGGAGTTGGCGATAGTCTCGGTTCCACTGTTGCTGGAGGTAGACCGTGCTGCCGTAAACGGCGAGGGTAGCGGCGACCAAGCCCAAGGTGATGCCCGAGCAACTGCGCTGTAGAGCCAACAGCGATCGCAACCAGAAGGGGGTGCTTCGCGATCGCATCGGGACGGGGGAAGGGGTCGCGGGTCGCGTTTTCGAGGGCGATCGCTCGGAACGACGCGCTCGTTCGATCGGCGTGACGTTCGATCGCGAGGATCTCGATCGCGGTGGCGTGGGGGATTTCAGAGCAACAGGCATAAGCAGCACACAGATGGGATGCAGAGTTCGTCCGGGTCACGCTCAATGTCATTATGGGCAAATTTGCCGGTGTAACGCCCGGTTCCGATCGATCTCATGCTAGCACTGGTCGGCGGAAAGACTCGTCCATCGCGAGGCGATCGCCCGACTCGCTCGTAAAGTTGAGGTTAACCTTGTCAAACTCAGACGAATTGGTCGATATGATTTAAATTATGAGAATCTTAACCGACAGTTTAGTTAATTTTTGGTTAAATACAGAAGAAGTAGAGCGTTCGCGCTCTCTGTCATACTTCAATGCTGGGAGGCATAATATGAAGACTAAATTTTTGAGTGTCGCGTTATTACTGAGTTTGAGCGTTGCGTTAGGTGCCTGTACGGGTGGCGGCGAAACCGAGATGGAGACTGCTCCTGAAGGGGAAGCCACGGAAGAAACCATGGAAGAACCGGCGACCGAGGAAACTGAGGAAACCATGGAAGAACCGGCGGCGGAAGACACCGAAGCTCCCGAAGGGGAAGCGACCGAAGGCGAAGCCGAGTAAACGCTCAGTTTCCCCCTTTCCGTGCCAGCGATCGCGCGATCGCTGGCATTATAATTTTCAAGCTACCCCAACGCGCTGTATTTCCGTTATGACAGCCTGCCATGAAGCACTCGTTCTCGTTCGCCCTGATTTGGGCAACTGTCGCCGTTTCCCCCAACGCGATCGCCCTACCGCCCCCGGAAGAAGTTCCCGAAGAAGTCCTGCGCACCGAAATTATTACCGAAGCGCGATCGCCCCTCGACGGCGATCCTCTCACCCCGAGCGAATACGCCCGACTCCAAGCCCAACTTGCCGAAGCTCCCCCACCCCAGCTCGATCCCGACGTGCGAGAAGTCATTTTCCTGTTGCGCTTGCGTCGGTTCTTTCGCATCATCACGCCGTTCTAGGAGCATCCCAGCGCAATTGACTGGTATCGTGGGAACAGATATAACAAGCTATATACTTTTGGGGAATGTAGGGCGTGTTCCTCGGCTCGGGCGTGTCGGTGATTGCAAATCGACGCGATCTTGCAAGATCGACCGCCAAGACTGACCGAGTATTCGCCGCATCTCTAGACTGGCTCTAGTTAATTCAAGACCTCGATCCTTCTATGCCTACCATCGCCTCCGACCAGATCGACCGAATTGTCCGGAACCAACACCACGATCCGTTTGAAGTTCTCGGTCCCCATCGCATCGAGCAAGAGGGCAAATCCGTTTGGGTCGTGCGCGCCTACTTGCCCAACGTCGAAGCCGCTTGGGTGCTATTTCCGACCAAGCGCAAGGAATATCCGATGCAGTCGGTGCAAGATCCGCATTTCTTCGAATGCATTATTGACGAGGCGGACGAAAGCAAGCCAGATGCCCTGCGGCTGACCAACTACCAACTGCGATTGAAAGAAGGCGATCGCGATCGCGTCATCTCCGACCCCTACGCCTTCCACTCCCCCAAACTCACCGACTACGACATTCACCTGTTCTCCGAGGGCAACCACCACCGCATCTACGAAAAACTCGGAGCGCATCCCGCCGAAATCGATGGCGTCAAAGGCGTTTATTTCGCCGTGTGGGCACCCAACGCGCGCAACGCTTCGGTCGTCGGCGATTTTAACTACTGGGACGGTCGCAAGCATCAAATGCGCCGCCGGGGAAATGGCGTCTGGGAATTGTTTATCCCCGAATTGGGCGTAGGCGACCACTATAAATACGAAATTAAAAATTACGACGGGCACATTTACGAAAAGTCCGATCCTTACGGCTTCCAGCAAGAAGTTCGCCCGAAAACCGCCTCCATCGTTGCCGAGTTAGACACCTATACCTGGAACGACAGCGATTGGATGGAGCATCGCCGCCATACCGATCCCCTGACGCAACCGATTTCGGTCTACGAAGTTCATTTGGGATCGTGGTTGCACGCTTCCTCAGCAGAACCGGCGCGATCGCCTGACGGCGAAATTGTCCCTCCCGTTCCCGTCGCCGATCTCAAACCCGGTGCCCGCTTCCTCACCTATCGGGAACTCGCCGAGCGATTGGTGCCTTACGTCAAGGAAATGGGCTACACCCACATCGAACTGTTGCCCATCGCCGAACATCCCTTTGACGGCTCTTGGGGCTACCAAGTCACGGGCTATTATGCGTGTACTTCCCGCTACGGCACACCGCAAGACTTTATGTACTTTGTCGATCGATGCCACCAAAATGGCATTGGCGTCCTGGTCGATTGGGTGCCCGGTCACTTTCCCAAAGACGGTCACGGGTTAGCCTTCTTCGACGGCACTCACCTGTACGAACACGCCGACCCCCGCAAGGGCGAACATAAGGAATGGGGCACCCTCGTTTTCAACTACAACCGCAACGAAGTCCGCAACTTCCTCGTTGCCAATGCCCTCTTCTGGTTCGATAAATATCACATCGACGGCATTCGAGTAGACGCCGTCGCGTCCATGCTCTATTTAGATTACCTCCGCAAGCAGGGCGAATGGTTGCCCAACGAGTATGGCGGTCGCGAGCATCTGGAGGCGGCGAATTTCTTGCGCCAGACCAATCACTTGCTGTTCAGCTACTTCCCTGGCGTCCTGTCGATTGCCGAGGAATCCACCTCTTGGCCGATGGTGTCCTGGCCCACCTATGTGGGCGGTTTGGGCTTTAACCTGAAATGGAATATGGGTTGGATGCACGACATGCTCGACTATTTCAGCATGGATCCGTGGTTCCGCCAGTTCCATCAGAACAACGTCACCTTCAGCATTTGGTATCACTACAGCGAAAACTTCATGCTGGCTCTATCTCACGATGAGGTGGTTCACGGCAAAAGCCCGATGATTGGCAAGATGCCGGGAGACGAATGGCAAAAGTTTGCCAACTTGCGCTGCTTATTTACCTATATGTTTGCGCATCCGGGCAAAAAGACCATGTTTATGAGCATGGAATTCGGGCAGTGGAGCGAGTGGAATGTCTGGGGCGATCTGGAGTGGCACTTACTTCAGTATGCCCCTCACCAGCAGTTACGGCAGTTTTTCACGGAACTCAACGATCTCTACCGCCGCGAAAGTGCCCTGTATACTCAAGATTTCGATGAAGCGGGATTTGAGTGGATCGACTGTAGCGACAACCGCCACAGCGTGGTGTCGTTTATCCGCCGCGACAAGGATACCGAGAATTTCGTGGTAACGGTCTGCAACTTTACGCCACAACCCTACAGTCACTATCGGATTGGGGTACCGGAGTTGGGATTCTACAGCGAGATCTTCAATAGCGACGCGCGGGAGTACGGCGGGAGTAATATGGGGAATCTCGGCGGCAAATGGGCAGATGAGTGGGGATTTCACGATCGCCCCTATTCCCTCGACTTGTGTTTGCCACCGTTAGCGGTGTTGGTGTTGAAGTTGGATCGCGAGAAAACGGCAGCGGCGATCGCGGGGGATGAGAGAATCGGTTGATGGAACTTAGGGGCGATCGCGCCTAACGTTCGCATTTCTCGTCCGCGACTTGCCGCAGTGCCCCCAGCAACGTCGAAACAAAGACACAGCGCTTGGGGGCATCTTCATCTCGATTGGGAACGGTGAAGGTAATGCGTCCCAACCGTCCGTTCACCTCGCCTCTGTGCTTGAACTGCACTCGATAAACGCCGTTTTTGTCATACAGGGTCGAGTTGTCCGTGTCGATGACAATGGTTCCGGGAGGCGCAAGGGTTTCCCAGCCTGCTTCGGCACAGGGTTGCGATGCACTGCGATCGCGCTGACTTGCTGCGGCTTGTACGAGATTTCCTTGCTGGCGGATGCAAGCTTCCCACACTTCTTTATTGCTCCTGGCTCGGATTTGTGCCTTACGCATCATTTGAAGGACACCGCTTTGCGCCGTTTTCAAACGCTGGTTATCGAGAACGGATAGCCAAACGACCCCGGTAATCGTGCTGAGAATCCCAATAATTGCCATGACAATCAGCATTTCGTAAAGCGTAAAGCCGCGATCGGACGACCGCGCGATCGCTTGCCTGGACGAGAACATCGAGAAGCACCCCAACTGCGCGAAACGCAATAAAAAAGCCTTAGATTGACCTACCTAAGACTTTTTTAGAATATCAGATTTTATTGATTATGGGGTCGATTGCAGTCTGGTATCGAAACAATTCTCAACTTATTGGCACTCATCATCGCTATCGGAGCGAATTGCGCCTAACAGGGTCGATACCACTGCACAGCGTTTCGGTCCGTTATCGCCTGTATTGACTGAGGTGAAGGTAATCCGACCGAGTTCTTCTCCCCACTGATTCTGAACCTCGCGCCAATCTTCATCAACAACACCTCGATCTTGGAATTGCACGCAATAATCTCCCGCCTCACATTGACTGTTGTTGAGGTTCGTATACGATTCATAAATTTCTACTTGATCGGCATTACTCTCGGCTAAATTTTGCCAGAGCGGTTCTTCGCCTAACCGATGCACCGACCATTGAATCGGTTCGCCTTCCCCTTCTTGCCGAAAACTCGCTTCCCAAGTCTGTTTTTCCTGCTTGGCTTTGAACTGAGCTTCCCGCATTGCCTGTAATGCCTGGTTTTCCGCCGCATCCACCCGATGCTTGTTCATAAAGGTAGCCCAGCTAGGAGCGACAATGGCTGACAGGATACCAATGACAGCCATGACTACGATGAATTCTAATAAGGTGAACCCGGCGGTTAATGGTTGAAGGCGGTGCCGTACGTGCATCTGTAGTCTCCTAGCAGTCTGGATAGATCGAATTATTGAGAGGGGAGCTTATTGCGTACGCCTCGGTTAAGAACCTGGGTCGCAATGGCAGGCAAGAACCCTTCATTATAAGAGTCGATTCCGGCTTTGCCCAAAGCATTACCCCGCAGGAACAAAATCACCTTTTGGTTAAATGCACTGGTGGCTTCATTATCATCATTTTGCAGGGCAAGTGCCTCTTCGGGAATGCGCACGCAAGCGTAGAAGTTTCTCATGCCACCGAACCCAAAACTATCAAGCGTGTCTTGATCTGGCGTGAGCGTATATTGTTCCGGACACTCTACACTAGCAGCTCCAGAATCGGAATCGAGTTCGTTAATATCTTCCATGGAGCGATCGTCCACAAAATCGACCAATGCAACTGGATTAGCAGGCTCAGCTCCATTTTGTCGCGTGGTATCGAGCGGCCAGCGACTAAAATTGGTTTCTTGAGTGGGATCGGCGTATCCGTCAACGGGTTGACCGTTGCTATTGTATTTGCTGAGTTCGTAGCGTAGAATCCGTGCTTTTCCTTGCCAAGTATTATTATCGTTGTCGGTGCTGAGGTAGTAGACAATTAACGAATAAGTTCGACCTGCCAAACAGGGCACTAACTCGCCGTTCACTTCAGGCTGTTCCGAATTCGCACAGGCTTCTTGGAGAGTTTCGGGGAGGGGCTCTAATTTCCAAAATGCCAAAATCGGCACGCTATTGTCTGGATTGTCAATATAGTTGCCATCCGCGAATAAGCCCGCACAGTTACTTTGAATAGTTTGGTTGTCAATCCTGTAATCTTCCCCAGCCAAACATTTTCCATCGTAGACGTAAACGGCTTCTCGAATATCCGTGCTGATATAGTCGATCGCCATTTGCATTTCCCGCTGCGTTTCGGTGCGAGCAATTTCGCGGTTATCGGTTTCTAAAAGCTCGATGACTAGGCTGAGCAGGGAAACAATAATTAGACCGCCAAGCAAAATCGAAATAAGTAGTTCCGTGATGGTAAATCCGGCTTTTTTTTGCTTGGAACGATTGTTATTGAGTCTCAGCAATAGTAATTTTAAATAACGTGTGTTCATAGTTCGCTAACCCTGACACGGCGATAGGTTGACGGATATTTAACTAGGGTTCCGATCGTTCGGGAAGACAACTTTGGTTCTCGCCTAAGTAGCAGCGGTACTGGTTGAGCGAACTTTCGCGATCGCCCTGACCGAGATCGGTATAAATGGCTGATAGAGGATACTCGTCCTGTTGTCCTTGTCCTGTGGTTAGGATTAAAGATGCTTCTTGAACGTTAGATAAGCCTCCGCTTTCAATGTTGTCTTCCGCAGCAATGGAGTATACGCGCACGCCCATCCGAAAAATCATCGGCGTACCGTTAATATTTTCTACTTCATTAACGCGAAAGCTTTGGACGAAAAAGTCTTCTTCACAGTCGCCGTTCACATCAACTGGCAATGCAGTATTAACTGGAATTTGAGTCGGATTATTGCTTTGCTCGTATTCCGAGCAAGTAAAGTTCGTGGATTGGAGTTCGTTGTGAATGTTGCTCGGGGGCGGTACGTCAGCCACGTCATTTGCGGATGCTAAGTCGGGTAATTGGTCTTGATTTGCTTCGGTAATACCGCGATCGACCAGCACTCGAACTTTATCGATTTCCCCGTGGGCCAGTTGCAACGCTTGCTCGGCTCTGCGGTTTTGAACGCGAGTGGCGACAGCAATAAAGATGGGAGGCGTAATGGCTACGGCGACCAAAGAAATTACCAGAATTGCCACTAGGGATTCTAGCAAGGTCAACCCTTGCTCTGAGTGCGCGATCTGCTGTTGTCGGATTCGGCTTATTATCGGTTGCATATTTGCCTCCCTGGGGAAGACGGTTACATCCACACCTTCCCTTTCTATTACAATCCCTATGGCGGGTTTTGAGTGTGAGGGCGATCGCTTAAGGGCAATTCTCGGCTCGCGGATCGACCTGTTCGCCGGTCTCGGGATTTTCCGCACACCGCAAGTTTGTGACGTACGGATCGTCAATCGGTAACTCCTTATAGTACTCGCTCCGGGTACCGCCCACGGTGACCAAGCGAACGGAGATCGGACCGGGTTGGGCGTATTGCAGGGCAACATCGTAACCCCAGTTCCGTTGCGGTGCGTTGTAGTACGTTAAGGTTTCATCGAGACTGACTTCAGGGTCTGTTCCCGGTTCCCAAGCATCTTGGTCGAACAATCCAGTCGCATACGTGCTGAAGTTCAGTTGTAGGAACGAACCCGAGAGATATAGGTTCTTACCGGGGAAAGGATCGAGCCACTCTTCTAGGAATCGGGGGAAGTTGTGCAAACCTCCATAACTGTTACCGGGACGAGAAGGAATGATACCGCTAACAATCACGGCATTGATCCGGTTGTCGTCATTGGCGTTAATCAGCGGTTTGCGAATCAGTCCGAAAATTGCACTGCGTCCTTCATCGAATGCCAAGTAACTGTCGCTGTAGTCTTCACCCGTTGCCAGAATTGGATTGGCATTTTGAGAGATCCGAATCGGCGAAGCCGGATCGAGAGGATCTTCTCGCAACCAGCCTCCATCCGGACGGATATCTGAGGCTGGACTACTCCAAGTTCCCGTTCCCGACAGTGTTGGATTAACCGCTGTGTTGGGACGGTTTTGGTTGAGATAGGACGTGTATTGAGCTGGATTGTTATTGCCAATCTCTCGACAACCGTAAATTTCGGTCAGATCGTTATTGCTATGCCGACCCAGATTTTGTAACCGATCCCTCAAGGCAGGACTGGGATCTGCGTTGGGGTCAGCCGTGATGAACCCATCTTCAATACTGCCGTCGCAGAAGTTATCGGACAGAATGGTAAAGCCATCGACCAAGAACTCGCTGTAGCGCCAACTATCATTCTCGGCGTTGGCAAACTCGGTAAAGGTATTGTTGTCGTCGCGACGGTAGAACTCGTTCGGTCCCCAATTATTCATTGTCGAGAGTGTTTCCTCGAACTCTTCGATAACGTCGTCGCAACTGCCGCCCGGACTCTTGTGACAGTTGAAGCTACCTTGCATGTAGGCAGGGTTATCGGAGATGAAGGTGAGACCGTAGTCAATCACCGTATTGCCCGCGTCGCGGGACACGTCTTCTCCGTTGATGATACGGAAACCGTAGGGACGACGATCCGGATCTGGATAGAAATCGACGGGTTTTGGACTGATACTGTTAGTTTCGCTGACGGGCGGATCCTGACCCTCTACGGCATTCATCAGACACCCCGAAGAAGTAATGCTATCAACCGTATTGCAAGCATCCCAACTAGAAGTTGCCGGTCGAGCAATGCCATCTTCGCGCCGGGCGTCTTCACGGAAGGCATAGACGATACCACCTGCCTTTTGTTCGTCGTCGTCACCGCCTGCAATCCAGGTATCGTTATTGATGGTACCGTTACTCTGACCGGAAGCATTATCGGTCAGCATTGCCATGTCGAGGTTTAATGCCCGCACGTTCATAGCTTCGCGACCGTTGTAGAAGGCGGTATCTTTGAAGCCAACTCGGATGTATTGTTGGCTATTGTCGGTCGGATCGTCGTCGAGGCTAATGAGATTGAACGAGCTACAGTTTGGAGCCGCTGCCGCCGGACAGTTGCTGGGAGGATTATTGCCCGAATTGATATAGGGAAGGATCCAATCGTTTAGGGCTTTGGGCTTCAGTGCCATTGCTGCGATGTCTGCATCGCTTAAAGCTTGGTAGAGTTCTGCTCCAGAATTTTTACCCTGAATGTAATCATCCTCGATGTAATTGTTTTCGTCTAACTCGTCATCTCCGTCGTTATCTTCTCCGAGATCTAGCGTGTCATTTAAGTTAACATCTTCGCCGGGAGGCTGATTGTCAAAGTCATCGGTATCTCCATCCCCATCGAGATCGACCGATACTGCTTTATGGTCGTGGTTATCTTGGGGGAAAAGATAGTAGAGAGATGAATATTTGGGTTGTGCCGAACACATTGCACTGGCAAGGCGAATAAATCGTTTTTCAGCCTCTGCTGCTGCTTCTTGTTCGGCAAGGCTATCGATTGCTCCACTACCATCCAAATCTCCTTCAATTTTTGGATCGCCAAATCCAAAGAAGTTATTTCCGGTACCACTGGCATCGGAATTGTCGGGATCGCTGAAGTCGCAACCGACATCTATTGTCACGCCGGGATAGTAAGTTACGCCTCCGTATGAAGATGAATCAGCTTCCTCATTGCCATTTAAATCTTCACTAATTTCCTCTACTTCTGTATCGTCAGCGTCACCATCACCATTGACATCCCAACCTAATACAGTTTCATCAACCTTTCCATCTACAACATTATTTTTGAGATCTTGAAGGGCTTCATTAATCGGATTAAAAGCTTGATTAGGAGTTTCAGGATCGTCCGGAGACCCAACATCTTCGCTAACAGGTGTGCCTAGTGGACCTAAATCTTCTGCAAAGGTTTCTCCAACATCTTCCGAGTCTCCATCTCCATTAAGATCTTGAGTGAATTCCTCAAGTTGCCCGTCTCCATTTAGATCGGGACTCAAGGCGAGATCGAGTACCCCATTTCTGTTAGGATCTTCGCTCAGATCGGGTAAGTCGGCAATTGGTACTGTATCTTCTACATCACCGTCACCGTTCAAATCGATATCGTCTCTGATATAACGGACAACATAACGATAACTTCCCAATGGTGCATTTTCTGCACCAAACAACGTACTGGGTGCGGCACCGTAACTATCGGAATTAACGGCATTAAATCCTGACGGAGAGGCTTTAAACCCAAACTTGCGATCGCGCTTGACTTGTTCTTTGAGTGCAATTAATTTTGCCAGTTTGACTGCCCTTTGCAAATCGGCATTGCTCGGATCGTCTTCTAATAAGGTTTCTAGTCCGCCAAGGTAAGCTTCTGGTGTCGGACGGGTGGGACGACCCGGGATTTGAGTCGTAGCAATTCGGATAATGCCATCGCCTGTAATGGTATTGACCCCTGGCGGAAAGATAGTGATATTTGGAATTGGATCGTCGATTGGATTGCACGTCCCACCATTTAAGGCTTCAGCGGCAGTACAGTTGCCATTTCCATCCATCTCTTCGCTGGGGAAATAAATGACTTCGCCATCGTCAGGCCCGCCATCAACGGGATTCCCATTACTGAGTGTTTGAAGTGCTTGGTCTAAATCTAAAGCTGTATCGTCTGCCGGATCGTCAAAGAGTGCCTGATTATTTGCATTCGTATAATCAAACGCATTCAGATAGCTAATGTTATACGCCAACATCCCCAACGTCAGCGCTGCCGTATGCTGGTAAGATTCATCAGCAATGCTACCATTTCCATCATTAAGGGCACGGCGCAGGTTGGAAAAATCGCCCCACTTCGTTAACTGCGGATAGGGGTGAATTTCGTCATCCTGAACGGGAGGAAAGGCACCATCCGGATCGCCTGCAAAGTTAGCAAGATTCGCTACCGCATCGGTCAATTCAGTACCGCTAAAATATCCGTTGGGAATCTCGAATTCCCAACCATTCGTGCCGCGTCCGGTGAAAAAGTCTACGGCAAATTCGCTATCCGTGGGAGCAGTGTCGCCAAAAGTACCGCCGAATAGCCCACTGTAATCAGTGCCTACTGCAAATTGAAAGCCTAATTTCTCAAACGTCGCACTGCGCTTTAACGTTTCTGCCGTACCGGGATGAACGGTGGTGGCTACAGCCGCAATTGGTGGCTGGTCGGCATTTTCCGTTCCCTCAGTATGATGATAAATTGCTGTGGCTTGAACGGCGGCTAAATTATCGCGCAGTGCCCGTCGTTGCAACGATTCGTGTTCGCGATCCGTGGTGAGCAGAGAAGTATCGAGAACATTAGGGTCGGTGACCTTGGGAAGTGGATCGTTGCCGAGTTCCAACCGCTCTCCGACCATCACGCGCATTCCCTCGCGCCAGGCTCGGCGTTCCCAGTATCCGTCTAAACCGAGGTCAGTCGGGTCAGTACTGACGCCATCTGCCAACGCATCGAGGGTCGTCAGCTTATCATTGCCCGTAGGTATATTTTCACTGCTGCTGCCTAACTCAGGACCTCCCAAGCGCAACCGTTCGTCTGTTGTGGTATAGGCTGGTTTGGGACCGAAGCGATCGTCTGCCCGATAAAAGTCATCGATGTAGGGTCGTGCCGCCGCTTGCTGGCGAATGCGCAGCGTATTGTCCGGACCGAAACCTTGCCAGTTCCCGCCATTTGCTTCAATTCCGGCAGCCGTTAAAGTTTCATCTCGATATTGCGATTTGTCTTCTGTAAATACAGCAATTGGATCGAGGGCAATATTTCCCGGTTCGAGACTGCCTTCATCAATGGAATTACTTCCATCGTCTAAAGTAACTGCTTCTTCATCCGCCGCGTTGGCGACTCCTGCGTCATGAGCAATGGGGGGTTCGCCGTGAAGGTGAAAGTACGCCCCGTAACCAAACTCATTGTCGGCTAATCGTCCAGTCACGACTTGTCCTTGGAATCCCGGATCGCCTGTCTCCGGATCGCCTGCTTCTCTGGCAACAGTGACTTCCGAGGCATCTGGAACGTAGAGGCATGAGGCAGGAGAGCTGACGAGATACGCCTGAAATCGCCGTCTATCTTGTCGGCTGCTGGCGGCGAAGAGACTCCCGTCCGTGTGAATCGCTCCATTCCAACGCCATTCCGGACCCGGTGCTGTTTCGAGGTCGTAGCGGAACCAAGCGCCCCACTTATTCCCTCGGTCGGCTTGCCGTTCTTGCTGCATCTCCAAGGTAGCAACGGTTCCATCTTCTCGATCGGAGATGGCAAACGCATTGATTTGAAAGTTTTTTCGCAGGATGGCACTACTGACCGGATCTCTCAGCCATCCTTGTTCGATGGGAGCCACAGCTTGAACGTCTTCGGGGGGAAGGCATTGTTCGGAAGGAATACTCAGTAAGGGACCGTAGCGAACCTGTAGATTCTCGGCTCTCTCCTCAATCGCCTCTTCGGTCACGTTTCTCAGTTGGTTAAAATCGCTCGCACCTTGGGCATCACTCGGTAACATCCAGGTAATCGAGTACACCACAGTCAGATCGTCGGTTCCATCTCCATCGCTGTCGGTGCGGTATGTCCAAGCATTGTCGCTACCGCCACCGTTGAGATCGATGCGCTGTTCGTCCGGGAAGGTATAAGGGTCGTTTCCGCTGACTTCCAACTGGGGAGTTTCGGCTGTCCCTTCGTTGAGCATCATGTCCAACAACCGAATTTCGGATGGAACGCCACCGGGAAGGCGATTGTCTCGGGTAAACAAATATTCGAGTTTCGACTTGGCGCGGTCGATAGCCGGAGTTGCAGCGTTATAAATCACTTTTTCGCGCCGCTCGATCATGACCTGTTCGGTGCGATTCAGGGTGCGGATCAGCAGTGCGGCGATGACTAACGTGACGACGACGAGCAACAGTGCCGTCGTGGGTAGGACAAAACCAGATTGAACTCGGTTCCATCGGCGTTGTGGCGATGCCAGGAACACGCGCAGCAGCCAGCGGACGAAATTGCTGGTGAGGTTTTTGGAAAGTTTGCTGATTTCCCGAAACAGGCGCTTGACGGCGCGTTGGTATTTTTTCCGATTCCGACCCATAGTTCCCCCGGTAGATGCAAGCAGTTGTAACCAAAATTAATCTTGCTAATTCAGTCTTAGCTCACGGATGCGGCGAGCGACAATTGGCAAATGTACTGAGACTTGCTTCGGCTATAGGTTACCCACTTGCGGCAAAAAAGCGATCGCCCCCGTGCAAAAATTTTGTGATTTGTCAAGAGAAAAATGCCCCACACGGGAGCTATTCCAGGCGTTGTGGCACGAGCGACGAGCCGTAAAAAACCTACTCCCGCAAGTGGAGAGTAGGTCGAGAGCCGGTGGGGGCGATGGAGCGATCGCACGTTCCCTAAACTTTGTTTAAGTCGATCCCCGCTTGCTTCGCCATCGCCGACAATCCTTTGCGGTGCAGGGTTTTGATCGCTTTGGTCGAAAGGCGCAGTTTCACCCAGCGGTTGCCTTGGGGCCACCAGACGCGCTTCCATTGCAGGTTCGCTTCTTGCAGCTTTTTGGTGCGGCGGTGGGAGTGGGAGACGGCGTAGGCGTTATTGGCTTTTTTTCCGGTCAGTTGACATTTACGTGCCATGAGGCTCTCCAAATTCAGACGCAATCTTCTATTTTATAGCAGGGTGCGGGGACCGGGATTACGAACTGGCGCGATCGCTCAGCCGGGTGAGGACTTTATTAGACCGCTCGACGAACTCTTTCATCCCTTCGGCGTCGAAGGCTTTCTGTGCCATCAGTGCCAAATCGTAGACGTGGTGGCAGATCAGGTTCGCCAGTTCCCCTGACGGCGATTGACCTTCCGCTTGCACCACCGCACCGCGATCGATGTCAATCAGATTTTGGATCAGCGGGTGCGACGTGTTCACCAGCAAAATATGTTCTTCCGGGAACTCCGCCATTTCTTGTTGGAACAGAGCCGTCATGTCCCGCAGTCGCCGCATGGCTTCGGGAAGCAAGACCATCGCCGGTGGCGTCCCTTGCGGGTCTTGACCTTTGAGAGATTCGGTGCGAATGGTGAGTTTGGGTTTGTCGAGTGCCTTTTCAAACAGTTGTTTGATGCGATCGCCCCGAGTTTGATTGGTGGTGGGATCGACAATTTCGTTGGACGAATCTTTATCGATCAGCTTCTCGTCGAGTTCGGCGTCCACTCGCGAGAATTTCACGTCGGAGTAATCCCGCTCCAGGTAGCTGATGAAGTGGGTGTCGATGAACGAGTCGAGGTAGAGTACTTCTAACCCCTGGCTCTTGTGCAATTCCACGTAGGGCGCTTGGGAGGCGGGATCGCTGCAATAGAAGACTTGGTTCTCGTGACGGTCTTTATTGCGATCGAGGTACTCTTTCAGGGTGGTGTAGGACTCGCCACTCTCGCCTTGGCTGGTTTGCTCCGGTTTGACGTCTTCCCAGGCATCCCCTTCGTCCGATTGCACCTGAACGTCGGGAGAATCCTGGGTTCCGGCGCCCAAGTCGGCGGTGGTGCGGTACACGACGATATCTTCGACCTGCTTTTTGAATTTCTCGTCGTTGATGTAACCGAATTTAACGAAGGTGCCGATATCTTTCCAGCAGCGAATGTATTGGGGGCGATCGTCGCGGTAGAGTTGTTTGAGGCGATCGGCTACTTTCTTGGCGATGAAGTCGGCAATTTTGCGGACGGTGCGATCCACCTGGAGGGCGCTCCGGGAGACGTTGAGGGGAATGTCGGGACTGTCGATGACCCCCCGCATCGGAAGCAGGAATTTGGGAATGATCTCCTCGCAGTGGTCGCTGACGAAGACCTGGTTGCAGAACAGCTTGATGTGTCCTTGGGTCACGTCTACGTCCGGCTTCAGTTTCGGGAAATAGAGAATGCCGTTAATGAGGAAGGGATAGTCGGTTTTGAGGTGAACCCACAGCAGCGGTTCTTCCTGGAACGGATACAGGTAGCGATAGAATTCGAGATAGTCTTCGTCGCTCAGCTCGCTGGGGGATTGACGCCACAGGGCTTTCTGGCGGTTGACGACTTCTCCGTCCATTTTGATGGGAACGGGCATGAAGTCGCAGTAGGTGTGGATCAGTTGCTGCACCCGTTGGGGTTCGAGGTATTCCTGCTCTTCGTCTTGCAGGGTGAGGGTGATGGTCGTGCCTCGTTGGGTACGGTTGGAGTCTTCCAGTTGGAATTCCGGCGACCCGTCGCAGCTCCAGTGAACGGCTTGGGCGTCTTTTTGGTAGGAGAGGGTGTCGATTTCGACGGTTTTGGCAACCATGAACGAGGAGTAGAAGCCGAGTCCGAAGTGACCGATAATCGGCTGGTCGCCGCCGCTTTTGTATTTTTGCAGGAATTCTTCGGCGCTGGAGAAGGCAACTTGGTTGATGTACTTCTTGACCTCGTCGGCGGTCATGCCAATGCCGTTGTCGCTGATGGAGAGGGTTTTTTTGTCTTTGTCGATGGAAATGACGATCTCGGGGTCTTCCGGTTCGCCGTCGAGGTCGCCAGCGAGGGATACCATTTTCAGCTTCTCGATGGCATCCACGGCGTTGGAGACGAGTTCCCGCAAGAAGATTTCGTGGTCGGAGTAGAGCGACTTCTTGATAATGGGAAAAATATTCTCGGAGTGTATGGTGATGGTGCCTTGTTCGAGGACTGTCATAGCTCGTTCGTCTATTGCGTCGCGTAGTTCAACTATTGATTCTGCGCGATCGCGCTAACTTCTGGCGAAGGGATTGCCCACCGCCTGGGATTCGGATTTCCCTACCGCATCCGGGAACGAACTGGCGGGATCGACTCTAGGGAGAACATCTAGGTCATTCTACCGTGTTATTCAATTCTTACATTTTTATCTTTGGATTTTTGCCGATCGCGTTGATTGGTTTCTTCGGTCTGTCTCGCCTTCGCTATTTTAGACTGGCAGCGATCTGGCTGGCGATCGCCTCTTTATTTTTCTATGCCTATTGGAATCCGGCGTATTTGCCATTATTGCTCATTTCGATTGGATTTAACTATCTCGTCGGCTCTCAAATTAATCGAGTTAAACTCAAAAGTAAAACTTCTAAATTTCTGCTGTGGATCGGAATTATCGGCAACTTAGGAATTTTAGGATATTACAAGTATGCCGGATTTTTCGTCTCTACACTGCGTCGAATGGTTGGTACGGACTGGACGGTTCCAGATATTGTATTGCCGCTGGCGATTTCATTTTATACCTTTACCCAAATTGCTTACCTCGTCGATACCTATCGCGGCGAAACCCAACACGCTCATTACGATTTTGTGACCTATGGCGTGTTTGTTTGTTTCTTTCCCCAACTCATCGCCGGTCCAATTTTGCGCCATGACGAACTCATTCCTCAATTTCGCAAACTCGAAAATTTTGTTGTTTCGTATCGCAATATCATTCTGGGATTAACGCTCTTTATTTTAGGTCTATCTAAAAAAGTCTTAATTGCCGATAACTTATCGCCGTGGGTTTCTCCCGTTTTCGACCACGCCGACACTATTAATTTTACCGAAGCCTGGATTGGCGCATTAAGCTACACCTTTCAACTCTATTTTGACTTTTCCGGCTACTCCGATATGGCGATTGGGTTGGGATGGATGTTTAATATCCAACTCCCTATTAATTTTGATTCTCCCTATAAAGCTATTTCAATCATTGATTTCTGGCGGCGATGGCATATCACGCTGTCTAATTTTCTACGGGACTATCTCTATATCCCGTTAGGCGGTAATCGCTATGGAGAAATTCGGCGATATGGCAATCTTCTGATAACGATGCTACTCGGCGGTCTTTGGCACGGTGCGGCTTGGATTTTCGTGATTTGGGGAGGATGGCATGGTATTTTACTTGCCATTAATCACGGTTGGCGTAAATTTGGGGTCAAGTTGCCTAAAGTTTTGGGAGGGGGAATGACATTTGTTGCGGTGGTGATGGGATGGGTACTATTCCGATCGTATAGTTTGACTCATGGACTTAAAATTATTCAAACTATGTTGGGTCTGGATGGAGTGGAGTTACCGAGGTTTGCTCGAGGTATTCTGGGTTGGTCGGACGCCTTTGGCGTTCGATTTTTAGAATGGTCGGATTTTAATTATTTGCCTTCAATTGGCGGATTGCCGAGTTTGATTATTTTAACTGCTTTGCTTCTAGGAGTTATCTTTTTACCCAATACCCAACAAATTATGCAGCATTTTCAACCGCGATGGTGGATGGCGTGGTTTGTCAGTACGCTAGCCGTGTTTTGCTTGCTGTCGCTGAATCGCGTGTCGGAGTTTCTCTATTTTCAGTTTTAAATTATGAAACATTATTTTCGATATAGCCTACTATTTGCGATATTTTTTGTTTGTGAAGTATTAGCGATCGCGGCTTTTAATCTCGCGGTCGATCCCTATGGCGTGACGAATGCGCCAGTTATCGAAAGATTTAATAAAGTTAAACCGGAACAAAACAAGCAAGTCCGGCTGTTTAAGGCAATTGACGTGGGTCGTTTAAAGCCAAAGACAATTTTTCTGGGTTCCTCTCGAACGGAGTTTGGATTAGATCCCTCTCATCCGGTTTTACAAGCCTCTCAACCGGCTTATAATTTGGCGCTTCCCGGTGCGAATATGTACGAAACCCGACGCTATCTCGAACACGCATTATTCGTGCAGCCAGACTTGGAATTGGTGGTGCTGGGAATCGATATGCTCATGTTTAATAGCATGGATGAAGTGAAGCCAAATTTTCGGGAATCTCGGTTAGAACGATCGCGCATGACGTTACCGGATATGCTCAATATCGCCTTTTCTCCCGATGCGTTTTTTGGAAGTCTTAGAACGATTGCAGCCAATCAATCCCATCCCGATGAGGTCGGTTTCTTTTATCCCGACGGTCGGCGAGATCCTCACTATTTTAGAAAATATATTTATAAAAACGATTCTAATTTGTTTATTTTCAGAACTGTTTTAGAATTGCAAAATTTTATGGAGAAACCCAATATCGATCGCGACTATAAAATCTCCGAAACCTATCTTGAAGAATTTAAAAATATCGTCAAAATTTGTCAAGAGAATAACATTGAATTGAAAATCTTTATTTCTCCCGCTCATGCCACCTACTGGGAAGCCTTGCGAGTCGTGAATCTATGGTCGCTGTGGGAAAATTGGAAACGTCAAATTGTTGGCGTGACGCCGGTGTGGGATTTTTCGGGATATAACAGCATTACCACCGAACCCCTAGACGAAAATATGCAGAACTATCTCGATAACTCCCATTACATGAAAGAGATTGGCGATTTGATTCTCAATCGGGTGTTTGAAGATCGAGAGGAAACGGTTCCCGATGATTTTGGGGTTTTGATATCCGCAGACAATATTGAATCGCATATCAAACAAATTCAGCGCGATCGCGATCGCTGGGCAAAAAATAATCCAGAAACGGTTCAGTTCGTTCGAGAAATACAACCCGAATCTTAGGTATTAAAATTTATCGTTTTACCCAAGATTTAACTCTATTTTTAATCCCGCGAATCAATGGCTGTGCGCGATCGCCAATTTGTTGTTGCAACGGATGATAGAATTGATAGCCTTGATTCAATAACTCAAACGCACGCAAACGTAGCTCGAAATCTCGTTCTTGGCGCTCGATTTGAGCGTTAAAGAGGGATTTACCGTATTGGTAGAGTTCGAGATCCAATTCGTTGGCGAGTTCGACCTGACGCAGCATCTCCGCTGAAATCTCTTTCCGACGCGGTCGGTTTTGGCTGACATTCTCGCTAATGTAATAAATATTGTCCCAGCCAAATGCCTGTTTGAAGAGCAACAAACTTTCGTCAAACCGTTCGACCAATCCCACGACCTTACAATATTGCTTCAGATTTTGTTTGGCGCGATCGAGCATTTCCCGCGAACACTGACCCGGCGGAACCAATTGTTGTTGCGAGAGTTGAGAGTCGTATTTCACTCCCGATAAAAACCGAGTCATGCTATTGTCAACCGTTTCATGCGATCGCACGAATTCATCGAGGGATTGTTGGTGCGATTGCGCGTGTAACGGGTGAGGCGAATAGCGACGAATAAAATAGTACGTCGAAATGGCGCGATCGATCGGATCGCGGAGCATGGTAAAGTAGGAAAACGGTCGATCCAGGCACTCGTGAATGCCGAACCCCATGTGACCGATAACCAGGCGAGGTGGCGGATCGGAAGTCTTCAGCCGTTCGATTAATTCGTCGCGAGATCTGCGGTGGTTATCTTGCGGATCGTAAAACTTACAAACCGCCTCGGGTGGATACTGACGGTAAACAATGGTTCGCAAGGTCGAACCCGCTGTTTTGGGAATGTGTAAAAAGATAGCGACAGAGGTGCGATCGCGATTCATTCATGTCCTCCAGTGTCCCAACATCTAAGTCGAAAGATTGACGGTTAAAATACCCGATCGCTCATGCAAACGCGCCATGCTCCCGAACGCCAAACCTTTCGCGATCCCGTCACGGGACGAACGGTGATTCAATGGACGAATTCTCCCGCTAAGGATCAGCACCTCTACTTCACCACTCCCAGTATTACCGCAGACGATCGCTGGCTGGCATTTATTTCCGAACGCGACGGTCATCCCAACGTCTACGCCATCTCCCGTCCGGAGGGAGAAATCCGCCGCCTCAGCCACAATTCGCGCGGGTTGCTGCGCAGTTATACTTACCCCCAAGGCGGAATTGAGGGACTGAGCAAAGCGTCGCCGTGTCTCGACCCACTTCGCAATCGATTGTACTGGATACAGGACGACGTGGTGTGGCGAATTGATTTGGACAATGGCGATCGCCAACTGCTGTTTCGCCTGCCAAAACACTGGTACACTGCCTATACTCACGTCTCTCCCGACGGTCGGTGGCTGTGCGTTCCCTGTAGCGATCCGGCGGCGTTTCCCGACACCATTACCGACCAGTGGGTACAACTGCGCACCGTTCCCACCCAAATGGTTGAAGGCGGATTCGTCAGTCGCCTCTATCGCATCGATACCGAAACCGGAGACGCCGAGGTGTGGACGGAAGTCCCTTTCTGGGTCACCCACGTCCAATTCGACCCCCTCGGAAGCGGACGGTTAATTTTCAATCGGGAGGGACACGGACCCCATACGACGCCTCGGACGTGGTGTTTGACCCCCGACGGAGATTATCGTCCCCTGTTCGACCAACCGGATTATGTCATGTGTACCCACGAGAATTGGTCGCCGACGGGAGAATTTATCGTCTATCACGGTTGGGACGAGTACGGTGCGTTTTTGGCGGCTCGAACGTGGGAGGGAACGTTGGTGCGTCAGTTGCGGATGCCGAATTTTTCCCTCGGTCACGTCACCATTGCTCTCGACGGTCGCAGTTTCATTATCGACGGGATTGACGGATTCGTGACCCTGGCGACGCCGACGGACAATCGAGACGCGATTGAAACTCCCGACCCCGCTAGCCTCCCCTGGCTGCGTCCGTTCGATTCGATTTTGCAACGACCGAAAGCCGCGAAGTTGTGGAAACCCGCCTACACCAAAATTCGCAAAGCCTGGATCGACTGGCAGGCACGGCGCGGGTTACAATTAACTCACCTGTGCAAGCACGATACCGATCCCTCGCTGCAAGATCAGGACGCTCACGTTCACGCGGCGATCGCGCCTCATGGGGGCAGTATCGCGTTTACCTCGGATCGCGACGGGACGTGTAATGTCTACGAGGTCTTGCTGTCTTGAGGCGATCGCTCTAACAACTCCCGGTACAATTTCAAGTAGGCTTGCGCCTGTACTTCTTGAGTAAACTCCCGTTCCACCTTGGTTCGTGCCTGTTGGGAGAGGGTATTCCAGCGATCGCGATCTTGCAGGACCCAAGCAATGCCTTGCGCTAAATCTTGCGATCGGTAACACTCAGCACGATACCCCGTTTGCTGGTGTTCGACAATATCTTTGAGTCCTCCCGTGTCGAAGCAAACCACCGGAGTCCCGCAGGCGAGTGCTTCAATCGGGATTTTAGGACAGGCGTCTTGCAACGAAGGCACGATCGCTACGTCCGCCGCCGCATACGCCATCGCCAGGGTGAGGTTGTCGTTGAGCATTCCCAAATAGTTGGCTTTCATGCCTAAATCGGGAGGGTGGCTGGGTTGAGACGCACCGACGACGACCAATTCCGCTCGTTGTTTGAAATCGGTTTGCGCCAAATGTTGCAAGGCGGACACGAGATATTGAAATCCTTTACGTTCGTCGCTGGTAGCTTCTAAGGCACTAAATAGAATAATTGGTTTGTCTTGAGGGAGTTCTAAAATCTCTCGAACGGTGGCTTTGGATCGCGGTTTAAATATCGAGCCATCGATGGAATTGGGAATCACTTCGATCCGGCGATGTTTGAATAAACTGCTGCGTCTGGCGCACTCGGCGATCCAATGACTGACTGCAACTAAAGTTATGTCTAAATTTTGCCAGGATTTGTACTTTCGCTGCCACACGAGACGCGAGAGATCCCGTTCTTGAGTGGAACCGAGATGGGGACACGCACCGCAACTGGCTTCGTAGCGAGTGCAGTCTCCGGTATAGTGACAGCCTCCGGTGAATCCCCACATATCTCGCAACGTCCACACGAGAGGTTTGTCGAGTTTGGCAATCAGTTCGGGACTCAAAAAGCCGTAACAAATCCAGTGTAAATTAATCAGGTCGGGATTGAGTTTCTGGAGGTCGGCTTCGATGTTTTCGGGAAATCGCGCCGGGGAAAAGCGTTGCGAACTTTGATGCTTGTATTGGCGCAGAGGGAGTTCGTTAAAATAAATCCGAATTTCTCGACGCAGGCGATCGGAAAGTCGCGGACGGTCGATGCCAATAACGCTGGGATCGCCGCTGGATTTATAGGCGGAAAAGAGGATCGAATCGACTCCCGCTTGTTGCAATCCTTTATGCATCCAGTAGGCACCGCGCGATGCGCCACCTTGAAGATCCCACGTATTGAAATGGACGACTCTCATTCAGTTCTCCTATTCTACGAAATCTGGATGATAGATAATTTTCGAGATATTTAGATTTGTTGCAAAATTTGTTCGATCGCTTCTGGCGGTGCGTTCTGTTTTTTACAATACATTTTAACTTCTGTTGCGAGCTTGGCGGTGAGTAAGAAATCGATCCGTAAGAGATTCAAAAGCTGTTGCAAATAGTAAATCCTATATTTCCACGGAGAAATAATGCGATATTCCCAATGGATAATATTAACGATATGCCAAACATTATAATGGTATTTGAGATTAGTGAGTCCTTGAATGATTTCCAATCGTTTTTTTAAATTTCGATTTAACGACCATTGCAAATGAGGGGGCATATAGCGAATTAAATCGGCGATCGCGTATTGAGTGGTGGCTTGCAGGCGACGGGTCAGCATGACGTTATAACCCGCTTTGGTCACGCGACGCACGAATTCGTAATCGCCGCCATAGTGAGGAAAGCGATCCACGTTGGGATAGCCAATTGTGTCGATAACCGCTCTCGGAATGACGGCAATATTGCCATTAATATCGTCAACGTCGATCGAGTCGCGATCGCCGAAATAATCTAGACTTCGCACGGGATGTTCTTCGACTCCATCGGGAATAGTTTGCCAGCGAGTTCCGCCAAAAACAATCCAATTGGGATAATCTTCATGGCAGACAATGCCGCCAATTACAGTTTTACGTGCAAATGGTTTATTGCACATTTTAATTAAATTGTCAAGCCAATTATCGGCAATACAAATGTCGTCGTTGAGCCAAACGCAAAAGTCAGATTCTAGGGTTTCGATCGCGTATTTCATTCCCTTAACAATGGCTCCCGTCCACCATAGGGAACCGTCGCCTTGGAGTAAATGGACGAACGAAAAGCGATCGCGCACCCGATCTGGCGTCCCGTCCGTCGAACCGTCATCAACGACCGCCACCGAAATGCGATCGGAATCTGGCACGTCAGCCATTTGAGCCTCAAGTTGAGACAAAATTGCGTCGGTGCAGTGCTTGCGGTTGCGAACGGGAATAATAATACTAATGGCAGTCACGGTCGAATCCACTCCCTTATTCGGCGCGATCGGGACAATTGCCAATCCACCTGTGTAGAATAGCAGCTAAACCCTTCCAATTCTGCGGTTATGCCACTCATCTCCGTTAGTATTCCCGTTTATAACGGCGAGCGCACGATTCGAGAAACGATTGAATCGGTCTTGCATCAAACGATACCCGATTTAGAGTTAATTATTATTAACGACGGATCGAGCGATCGCACTTTAGAAGTCGTTTCGGAGATTGAAGATCCCCGCCTGCGAGTATTTTCTTATCCCAACGCCGGACAAGCCGCCAGTCGCAATCGCGGACTATCTCAGGCACGGGGAGATTATATTTCTTTTATCGACGCCGACGATTTATGGACGCCGGATAAATTAGAGGCGCAATTCAACGCATTGCAAGCCAATCCCGACGCAGCCGTTGCCTACAGTTGGACGGATTGGATCGACGACTCCGGAAATTTTCTCCGTCCCGCCAGTCGCGGCACCCACAGCGGCGATGTCTTGGCAATTCTATTATTAAATGACTTTATCGGTAGCGGTTCTAATGCCTTAATTCGCACCGAAGCCTTGCGAGCCGTCGGCGGATTTGACGAGTCCCTTCCCCCCGCCGAAGATTGGGATTTGTGGCTGCGGCTGGCACGACGCTATTGCTTTGTTGCGGTTCCCCAGCCTCACGTTCTCTATCGCCAGCTCACTCAATCGGCATCGGTGAATGTTTGGAAAATGGAACAATCCAGTTTAAAAATTATCGATCGCGCCTTTCGCGAAGCTCCCGAATCGCTGCAATATCTCAAACGTTCCAGCCTCGGCAATCGCTACAAATACTTGACCTTTAAAAGTTTGGACGGACTTCCCAATCGCAGTCGCGGCTGGACGGCAATGCGCTATTTTTGGCGTGCCTTTACATGCGATCCGGCACTGCTGCGAACGCGGGTGTTTTGGAAAGTTTGGTTAAAAATTGTTACCTTTATTGCATTACCGTCGGGTTCGGCAAAAACCGCACTGGATCGCCTCAAGGGATTGGCAAATATTAATACGCTCATTTCCCATCACATGCAAATTGCTCCCTTTTAATTTGAAGTTCTATGGTGCAAATCTCGGTTATTATTCCAGTTTATAACGGCGAAGCCACGATTCGAGAAACGATCGCGTCGGTGTTGGATCAAACCTTTACCGATTTCGAGTTGGTTATTATTAACGATGGTTCCACGGACGGCACCCTAGAGGCGATCGCATGTTTTGACGATCCGCGAATTCGCGTGTTTTCCTATAGCAACGCCGGACAGGGAAAAAGCCGCAATCGAGGCATCGAACTAGCTGAAGGCAACTCGATTGCATTTATCGATGCGGACGACCTGTGGACTCCCGATAAATTAGAGGCGCAATGGCAAGCATTGCAAGCCAATCCCGAGGCAGCAGTTGCCTATAGTTGGACGGATCATATTGACGAGAACGGTCAATTTTTGCGACCCGGTCCTCACCTCAGTTTTAACGGCGATGTTTGGGAACCGTTAGTGTTAGCCGATTTTATTGGCAGCGGTTCCAATCCGTTAATTCGTGCCGAAGCGTTCAAAGAAATTGGCGGATTCGAGCCGTCCCTTCCTCCCGCCGAAGATTGGGATTTATGGTTGCGGCTGGCAAAACGCTATCCGTTTGCGGTGGTTCCTCGGGTACAAATTCTCTATCGGGTGGCATCCCATACCACTTCATTTAATATTTGGCGCATGGAACAATCGAGTTTGCGGGTTATCGATCGCGCGTTTGAAGGCATTTCAGATCGCGATCGCCTGAAGCGATGCAGTTTAGCCAATCGCTATAAATATTTGACGTATAAAGCACTGGATAAAAGTATTGGCAGACCGCAAGCGGCAACAGCGGCTAAGTTTCTGTGGCTGGCAATTCGTTACGACCCGGTTTTGTTGCGACGGCGCGTGATTTGGAAGGCAGCATTAAAAATCGCGATCGCCCTTATTTTACCTTCAGAATCAGCTATCGCCTTACAGCAAAAGCTAGCGAGAATGGCAGATTTAGAAGCCTTGTTAGTTCACATGAAAACACAACCGTATTAGGAACTTATGGTGAATGCGACTAATCCTAAAATTTCCGTTATTATTCCAGTTTACAACGGCGAAAATACAATTCGAGAGACAATTGCCTCGGTTCTCGCGCAAACGTTTTCGGAGTTAGAACTGATAATCATTGACGACGGCTCTACCGACTCAACGCTAGAGGTCGTCCAATCGATTTCCGACCCCAGACTTCGCGTGTTTTCCTATGCCAATTCCGGACAAGCTGCCAGTCGCAATCGCGGAGTGAGTTTGGCGAGAGGGGAGTGCGTTTCGTTTATCGACGCGGACGATTTATGGACTCCCGATAAATTAGAGTCGCAATGGCAGACATTACAAGCCAATCCCGAGGCGGCGGTAGCTTATAGTTGGACGGATTGCATTGACGAAACGGGTCAATTTTCCCGTCGCGGTAGCTATATTAGTGCCAGCGGCGATGTCTATGCCAAATTGTTATTGGTCGATTTTATTGAAAGCGGGTCGAATCCGTTAATCCAAAAGGACGCCTTTGAAGCGGTAGGGGGATTCGACGAGTCGCTTCCAGCGGCGGAAGATTGGGATTTATGGTTGCGTCTGGCACAATGCTATCGATTTGTTGCGGTGTCTGTCTCTCAAATTCGCTATCGCCAATCGCCAACGTCGTGGTCGGCGAATGTGTTAAAGCAGGAAGCGGGAAGTGTAAAGGTTATTGAAAGTGCGATGGCGCGGACGCCGGAGCCTTTAAAATATTTGCGGCGATTGAGTTTGGCAAACGTTTATAAAGGGTTGACGTTTAAAATTCTCGAAGGCAATCTCGACCGACAGCAAGGGTTTGTTGCGGCGCGATTGTTGCGGGAAACGGTACGCTACGATCCGAAACTATTAAAAACCAAGGTAATTGGGAAAGTGATATTTAAAATAACAACCGCGATCTTGCTTCCCTCGCAACTGTCTCGCTGGTTGCTCCATCGCACTCAAAAGCTGTTAAATACCACGACGTTGTTGGGATACATGCAACTCGATCCGCTATCCGAATCGTCAGTGTAAACTATGCCGCGTATTTCTGTAATTATTCCCGCCTACAATTGCGATCGCACGATCGCGCAAACGGTAAATTCGGTTCTGACTCAAACGTTTGGCGATTTGGAACTCATCGTTATCGACGACGGATCGCAAGATAAAACCCTAGAAATTCTATCCAATATTTCCGATCCTCGAGTGCAAGTGTTCTCTTATCCGAATGCTGGCGTTTCGGCGACCCGCAACAGAGGAATTGCCAAGGCGACGGGAGATTTCATTGCGTTTCTCGACTCGGACGATTTGTGGACTCCCGACAAGCTAGAAACTCAGTTGGAGGCGTTACAAAACGATCCGGATGCCGCTGTTGCCTATAGCTGGACGGATTATATCGACGAAAACGGTCAATTCTTGCGATCTGGAACTCACGTCACGGCGACGGGATGGGTGTATGACAAGTTGCTGGTACAAAACTTCTTAGAAAACGGATCGAGTGCGTTGATTCGCCAGGATGCTTTGGATCGGGTGGGAGGTTTTGACGAGTCGTTATTCGGACCGGAAGATTGGGATTTATACCTGCGTTTGGCAGCCAACGATCGATTTGTTGCTATCTCTCGCGTTCAAATTTTGTATCGCATTTCGACTCAATCGGTTTCGACGAATTTGCAACGACAAGAACGCCAATGCTTGCAAGTTATCGATCGCGGTTTTAAGAATGCCTCGGCGGACTTGCAATCCCGCAAGCGAGCTAGTCTTGCCAATCTCTATCAATATCTTGCTTTTAAAGCACTCGAAGGCACCCCATCGCGATCGCAAAGTTTGGCGGGATTGCGATATCTGTGGCTGGCAGTTCAAAATGATGCCGCATTGTTAAAGCGATCGCGGTTGATGTCGATTGTGGCGTTAAAACTGGCAACCGGGATTTTACTACCGCCATCTTTGGCGCAAACGATGTTAAAATCGATTAAAAAGTTATACCAAAAATGACTTTTTGAACCAAGAAAACGGACTCATCATACTGCCCCAAAAAAATGCCATTTCGCACTGCGCGATCGGATCGGTTTTTAATTCTTTCCGACAGGCGATCGCGTGACGGATAACGCGCCGACCGTTACCGAGTAGCGTTCTGGCAAATAGGAACGGAATCTGCCAACCGGGGGTTCCCACCGTTCGCAATTGAAACGTCGCCAACCCGCATCCTTGCGCCAGTTCTACCAAATAATCCCGTTCGAGGCGATGCGGCGGAATGCAGTGGTCGAGGTGCATGGCAGGATTGTACCAAATCTCCCACCCGGCGCGATACAGGTACAGCAGGGGTTCGTAATCGTCTCCCCGCGCCAAGCTTGTGCCGACATTGCCAACCGTTTTGGGATCGCTGGGAACGCAGTCCGTCCACGCTTGCTGGCGCACCACCAAACCCGCACCCGGTGGCAATCGCAGGTTTTGCGGCTCGAACCGCCAAGGACGATCGCCCAGTTCTCGAATCGCTAAAAATCCTCGAACGCGATCGATACCGGGGGGAGGCGATGCTTCAAATTTAGCATGAATCTGACCGCCAAAGGCACCGGCTTGAGGGCGATCGCCACCGAATTGAGCCGCTGTCGCCACCCAGTCGGGTGCAGGTAAATTGTCGTCGTCGAGAAAGCCAACCCAGACCCCGTTGGCTTCTTCAATGGCGCGTTGTCTGGCAAAGGCAAGTCCCTGTTGCGTTTCTAAACAATATCGCAGGGGAGCGTCGTCACGCCAGTTGGCTTGAAATTCGCGCACGACTTCAGCGGTATTGTCGTGACTGTTATTGTCGATAACGATCGCTTCCCAGCGAATGGTTTCAGTTCCCGTTTGTTGGCGCAATAATTCGAGAACCTGCGGCAGTCGAGCCGCACCGTTATAGGTGGGAATGACAACGGTAAAATCGAGCATGGACGATGGCTTAATTAAGAGTTTGGTATTGGTTTTGGCGAGAGCGATCGCCGTTTGAGATATCCCCGACTCCACAAATAAAACGGACTGATAAAACTACTTTTATACAGTTCCATTTCGCAAGCCGCGACAACATCTTTGGCAAGATGACCCCGATATTTGAACCAATGGCGAATAATTTTACGCAGATCGTTGGCAAGATAAGCCAGGACTAAAATGGGTTTGAACCCAGCACGGACGCCGATCGTTCTCGTGACGTATCGCGTCAGTCCAATACTGCGGAAAAACGGAATCAGATAGTCCCGCTGCAAGCGATGAGGCGGAATTTTATGCTCGATCTGCATGGCAGGATTGTACCAAATTTCCCAACCGGATTCGCGAATGTAAGACAGCGATTCTAAATCTTCGGCGGGAAGCATCGCCGTCTGGACGGCATCTTGCAAGTTTCCCGGTACGCGACCGTGGAGAATACAGCGATCGGGAACGCTATTGAGCCATGCTTCGCGGCGCACTACCAAACCGGCGGCTGGGGGGAGTAACTTACGGTTGGGATCGTATTGTAGGGGAATGTCGCCGCGATCGGTCAGGGCAAAAAAGGGTTGGATGCGCTCGAAATTTTCCGGCGGTTCGGCTTCAAAAATACCGCGAATTCGACTGCCATACGCTCCCGCATTCGGGTATTGCTTGCCAAATTCATAGGCAGCGGCGACCCAATTGGGATCGGGGAGATTGTCGTCGTCGAGAAAGCCGATTAAGGCAGAATTCGCCTCTCGAATGGCGCGTTGGCGCGCAAAGGCGGCACCTTGTTCGGCTTCAAAACAATAGACCAATGCACCCGCACTGGTCCAATTTTTCTGATGGGTTTGAACGACTTGGGTGGTGCGATCGCGGCTGTTATTATCGACCACCAGAACTTCCCAAGAAAAATGCTCGGTCTGGCGTTGCGATCGCAATCGGTCGAGTACCTCGGGTAAGCGGTTCTCGCCGTTATAAGTACAAATCGCTACCGTAAAATCGACCACGGCTGAATGGGTGTCCGCATCAGAATTCAATGTCTTTACGCTAGCACGTCGTTCGGGTCAAAGTAGAACAGAGCGGACAACCGGACAAATCCATGCCATTTTATTTAGGACTCGATTTTGGCACTTCTGGCGCGCGCGCGATCGCGATCGATTCTAGCCGCCACATCGCCGCCGAAGCGCAATATCCCTTCAATTCCGACGCCAGCGGGGATCGAACGGTGACGTGGAAAACCGCATTGTTCGACCTGCTCGATCGCCTTCCGTCTCACATCCGACACGATACAGCGGCGATCGCCATTAACGGCACGTCTTCGACGGTTCTCCTGTGCGATGGCGATGGGACTCCCGTGGAACCGCCATTACTGTATAACGATGGACGCGGGGGAAGTCTGATGGCACAAATGCGAGCGATCGCGCCAGCCAACCATCCCGTTCTCAGTGCATCCTCTAGCTTTGCCAAATTGCTCTGGTGGCGGCAAAACTCCCAGCAAAATCCGCGCGATCGCTCCTTTCTCCACCAAGCCGACTGGCTCGCCTATCAATTACACGGTCAACTCGGCATCAGCGACTACCACAACGCACTCAAACTCGGGTACGACGCGAACAACCTCTGCTATCCCGACTGGCTGAGGGAGCTATCCGACATTCCAACATTGCCGCAAGTGGTAACGCCGGGAGACACCATCGGTTCCGTGACTCCCGAAATCTCGCGTCGGTTTGAATTCCCCAGAGACTGTCGGGTTTGCGGCGGAACCACCGACAGCATTGCCGCTTTTATCGCCAGCGGCGCGAATTCCCCTGGGGAAGCCGTCACCTCTCTCGGTTCGACCCTGGTGTTGAAATTACTCAGTCGCGATCGCGTAGACGATCCCAATTACGGCATTTACAGCCACCGCTTCGGCGATTTGTGGTTACCCGGTGGCGCGTCCAACACTGGCGGCGCCGTTCTCAAACAATTTTTTACAGACGAGGAGTTAGACACCCTAAGCCGTCAAATTCCCGATACAGAAAGTTCCTTAGACTACTATCCCCTCGTCCGACCGGGGGAACGCTTTCCGATTCACGATCCTCACTTACCCCCCAAACTCGATCCCAAACCTGCCGACCCCGTGGAATTTTTACACGGTTTGCTCGAAAGCATTGCCAGAATTGAAGCGCAAGGCTATCGGCGATTGCAGGAATTGGGGGCAACTTCTCTCGCGAAAGTCTATACGGCTGGCGGGGGTGCGAAAAATCCAACCTGGACGGCGATTCGCGAGCGTCATCTCAAGGTACCAGTGACGAAGTCCGCTTGCGCGGAAGCCGCTTACGGAACGGCGTTACTGGCATTGCGCGGAATGGCGGATTAGTCTTCGCTCCATTCTTCCCGTCCCATCAGGTCGCCAATGCGATCGCGCAGTAAGTAGCCGCAGGCTTCGAGTTCGCATTCGACGCATTCCCACTCGCGGCTGGGAATGTACTGGCACAGGGTATAAATTGGCTGGCGGCGGCTGATTTTTCCTTGATGGACGAGTTGGCGCGCTTCGTCCTGAATCAAATCGATGGAATAGCGGGTGGTGGATTGAACCATGATTAAAATGACCTCTACAAAACCTCGATCCGACCCGTCGATTGCACGAATTTTGCCCTTGACAGATCGTCACATTTCTATTCTACGATCGCCTACCCGCTGTAATACAAGTCCTTGTTTACTAATGTTTAACTTTTCTTTTTTTGATTTTAAAATTCTTGATGAAATTTCCAATGGCGATCGTCGGGTGCTTCTTTTTGCAAGGCAACGCAGCGACTACCTGGGGTCAAACCGAGTTCGCGATCGGTTTGCAGAAATTCGGGTTTGAGATTGAGGCGTAGGGTTGCCGACGAGTCTGCTAGGCGTCGCAGCAGTTTGTGTTTCCAGGGAATTTCGCGATCGCCATTGGCTGGCAAACAATCGAATATATTATAAGACCGATTGGTGACGATATACCGACAGAGTTTTTGCAAGCTGGGAAAATCGGCATCATCAATGGTGACAATTCCACCGACATTTAACAGGCGATCGATATAAAAGAAATCAACTAAAGCATAGTCAAAGGTATGGACGCCATCGATAAACGCGAAATCGATTTTCGTTTCGTTTTCGACGAGGTGGGGAAGTGCCAGATCGGATCGCTGCTCGTAAAACTGAATGAGACTGCCGTAACCCGCTTGGATTAAGTTATACAGACCGATCCCGTTCCAATGAGAATTTTGTGCCGGATCGATCGCGATATGTTGGGTTCCGCCATGCTGCTGGAGTGCCTCGCAAATAAATAAGGCAGAAATTCCATACGCCAGTCCGACTTCGAGGCTCGCTTTCGGTTGCGTTTCGGCGATAATGCGCTGTAGAAATTGACCTTCTTCTGGCGAAACGTGGGAGTGGAGTTGCAGCGACGATCCATCCGGCGATCGCACGCAACCTGTATCGAGAATTTCAGATAAAATAGCATTCATGACAACTACTCCACTCGTTGCATTGGCGCGACCTTTGGATCGATAATTTTCTGACCGCCACTGACAAATTTAACCGCCAGCGACATCTTATTTTCGGTTCCGAACAGATGAGTCACCTCGCCGACGCCAAAAGTATTGTGAACCACGCGATCGCCGACTTTCCAATTGGACTGCTGTTTCGACTTTAGCGATCGCTTCGCAGCCACTTTCTGGCGGCGACCGAGATTAATTCCACTCACAAACTCTCGGGGTAATTCCGAGAGAAATTGCGACGGAACCGCTGGTTCTCGCCGACCCCACAGCCGTCGTTCGCGAACGTGGGTTAAAAATAGTTGTTCCTTGGCTCGGGTAATCCCGACGTAACAGAGGCGGCGTTCTTCTTCCAACGCTTTGGGATCGTTAAGGCTGCGGTAGTTGGGAAATAACCCTTCCTCCATCCCCACCACAAACACGATCGGAAATTCCAATCCTTTCGCCGAGTGCAGCGTCATCAACGACACCGCCGATTCGCCTTCGCCTAAATTATCGAGGTCGGAGGCGAGGGAAGCATTGGCGAGAAAGCCAGCCAAAGAATCGTCCTCATTTTCTTCAGCATATTGGCAAATGGCGTTATATACTTCTTCCACGTTTTGTCGCCGAACATCGGCTTCTTCCGTTCCCTCTTGTTTGAGAGCATCGACGTAACCGGAATCTTCCATAATTAACCCTTGGAAAATTTCGGCAGCCGATCGCGCCGACATCTGTTCTTGCCACGTTTGCAGCATGTTGGCAAAGTGACTCACCGTTTTGGCTTTGCGACCGACCAGAGTTTTAACCGAGGTTTCGTCGCTGAGAATTTCCCACAGGGGGACGCCTAACTGCATGGCAGCATTTTCGAGATCGGCAATGGTTTTTTTACCGATTCCCCGACGCGGCGTATTGATAATTCGCTTTAAGCTAATGGTATCGGCGGGATTGGCGATCGCTCTTAAATAGGCAATGGCATCTTTAACTTCCTTGCGATCGTAAAACCGCAAGCCACCGATGACTTGGTAGCGTACGTCTGTCCCCAGAAAGGCATCTTCTAACGATCTCGACTGCGCGTTGGTGCGGTAAAGAATGGCAAAATCGCCCCAATCAAGTTCGGGGTTTTGATAAACGAGCGATCGAATTTGATTGACGATGAATTCTGCTTCTTCTACCTCGTTATCGGCGCGATGGATGTAAATCGGTTCTCCCTCGCCGCGCGTCGGACGCAAAATTTTATCGATCCGTTCGGTATTGTTTTCAATCAGGTGATTGGCAACGTGGAGAATATTTTCCACCGAGCGATAGTTTTCTTCTAACTTCACCATCGTCTCGGTTTCGCTATCGGACAATCCATCGCCGAAGTCGTTTTGAAAGTCGAGCAAAATGGTAAAGTCTGCCATGCGGAACGAATAGATCGACTGATCCACGTCGCCAACCACGAAAACCGAGCGGTTGTTCCAATCGTCGAAGGTTTTGGGATTCGCGCCATTGGTGGCGAGCAGCCGCACGAAGTCGTATTGGGTGCGGTTGGTATCTTGATATTCGTCTACGAGAATGTGGCGAAATTGTCGGTGCCAATAGCCGAGCACCGAATCGTTTTGCTCGAATAAGCGAACCGGAATTAAAATCAGATCGTCGAAATCGAGGGCGTTGTATTCGGCGAGTTTTTGCTGGTAGGCGCTATACACCTCGGCAATGACGCGATCGCGATAGTCAGATGCATTACGTTCTAAATCCTGCGGCGAGAGTCCCTGGTTTTTGGTATTGCTAATGGCGTAGCGAACCGATCGCGGTCTGAATTTTTTCTCGTCTAAGTTGAGCTGGCTGACCACCAGTTCTTTCACCAAACTTTGAGCGTCGCTCTCGTCAAAAATGGAAAAATTGCGCGTCCACTGGCGACCCCGTTCGTCTTGATATTTATCGATATCGAAGCGAAGAATGCGAGAGCAGAGGCTGTGAAACGTACCGATCCACAAGTGCTTGATGTAGGTTTTGTAAATCTGCGATCGCAACTTGGTTTGTTCTAGTTCCGGCAGCACTTCCAACGGTTTGCCGTGCTTGTCTTCGGCGATTTGTTGGGCAAATAAATACTCGATCCGATCCTTCATTTCCCGCGCCGCCTTATTCGTAAACGTCACCGCCAAAATATTTTGCGGATCGACGCGGTGGGTGCGGATCAGGTTGGCAACGCGGTAGGTGAGCGCCCGAGTTTTGCCCGATCCCGCTCCCGCCACAACCAGCAAGGGACCGCAAAAGTGTTCGACGGCGCGGCGTTGGGACGGATTGAGCTGGCTTAAGGCGTTAACGGTAGCACTCATAACAGAAACGATGTCAAGTCGCGATCGGCACGGCTATCCTATCGTACTACGCCCATTCGGAAGCGTTGCGATTGGCTCGAAATTTCGACAAATGTCTATCGCCATCAAACCTCGCGATGGCGACAATACGATTAGAGTCGGTAGAGGCATCGATGGTAGGCGGAGACAAGCAGAACCAACAGACCGTAATTGAGGCGATCGCGCGGGTGCGACGCGCATTGGAGAATCCCGGAACGAGGGCAGAGGAAACCGATACCGTGCCGCCAACTCTAGCACGATTGAGCCAGTGCTTCGGCTTATCGGCGTTCGAGCAAGACGTGCTGCTGCTGTGTGCGGGGATGGAGTTCGACGGAGATTGGGCGGCGTTGTGCGCTCGGGGACAGGGAAACCCGCAGCAGGTCTATCCCACGTTTAGCTTAGCGTTGAAGGTTCTGCCGCATCCGAGCTGGCAGGCGTTGGCACCCACGGCACCACTGCGATACTGGCGGCTGCTCGAAATGGGTTCGGGAAACGCCTTAGCGACCAGTCCCCTGCGCGTTGACGAGCGCATCCTGCACGACTTGGCGGGGGTGGGTTCGACGGACGAGCGGTTGCTGGGGTGGGTCGAACCGGTGGCGGCGTCCGAGACATTGGTGGCGTCGCACCAGCAGGTGGCGGAGGCGGTGGTGCAAGTGTGGTTGCAATCGTCGGGAACGCAATTGCCTCTGGTGCAGTTGTGCGGGACGGACGTGACTGGAAAGCGGGCGATCGCGGCGGCGGCGTGTCAGCAGGTGGGGGTCGATCTCCACGCGATCGCAGTCGAAACCCTTCCCGCCGAACTCTCCCAACTCAACCTAATTCAACGCCTGTGCGAGCGGGAGTGGCGGTTAAGCCGGATGGGATTATTGCTGGAGTGGGATTGGGCGGAGTTTCGCGATCCCGAACGAGAAGGGGCGATCGCGCGATTTGTCGATGCAGTTCGAGTCCCCACGATCCTCTCGACACCGGATCGCCGTTCCCAACGGCAGCGATCGCTCGTAACGTTCGACATCGGCGCGCCCACGGCAGAGGAACAGCGCGCCCTCTGGCACCAGGCACTCGGAGACTCGACCCTAACGCTCAACGGTCACCTCGATCCCCTCGTGTCTCAGTTTAATCTGAATTCGGCACAAATTCGTTCGGCGTGCGTGAAGTTGAACGGTCAGTCAATCGAGAGCGATCCTGCCAGTCATCTGTGGGAGATTTGCCGCATCCAAGCGCGATCGCGTCTGGACGAATTGGCGCAGCGAATTGATTCTTCTACGGGCTGGAACGATTTAATTTTACCGGAGAAAGAACGAGGCATTTTATCCGACATTGCCGCCCACGTTCGCCAGCGAACCACGGTTTACGAACGGTGGGGATTTGCCGCCAAAGGTCAGCGCGGTTTGGGCATGAGCGTGTTATTTGCCGGTGCCAGCGGGACGGGGAAAACGATGGCGGCAGAGGTGTTGGCGAACGAGTTGAAATTGGATTTGTATCGCATCGATTTGAGTTCGGTGGTGAGTAAATATATCGGCGAGACGGAGAAGAATTTGCGTCGGGTTTTCGATGCAGCAGAAGGCAGCGGTGCCATTCTCTTATTCGACGAGGCGGATGCGTTATTCGGCAAGCGATCGGAAGTGAAAGACAGCCACGATCGCCACGCCAATATTGAAGTCGGCTATTTATTGCAGCGAATGGAATCCTATCGCGGCTTGGCAATTTTAACCACGAATTTAAAAGGATCCCTCGACCAAGCCTTTTTACGCCGACTGCGATTTATCGTGCAATTTCCGTTCCCCGATATGAACCAGCGCGCCGAAATTTGGCAGCGGGTGTTCCCCGATCGCGTCCCGACGCAGGGATTAAATTATAAGAAGCTCGCCAAACTGGGGGTTGCAGGTGGAAATATTAAAAATATTGCCCTCAATGCGGCGTTTATTGCGGCGGATGCAGGGGAAGCAGTGGGGATGAAACATATTTTAGAAGCAGTGAAGGGAGAATATATGAAATTGGAGCGACCGTTAACCGACGCGGAAGTGAAAGGTTGGGTTTAATCTTCGACTTTAGTCGAATGGAAAAATTAGCAACGAATGTTCCTACAGCCGTGATGACGGATGCAGAAATCGGAGAAGCCTACCGATACAGGTGGCAGATTGAACTGCTTTGGAAATTCTTAAAAATGCACCTGAAATTAGACAAATTAATGACTAAAAGTGTCAACGGGGTGAGGTTACAGATTTATGCTATCTCGATCGTCTATTTACTGTTACAACTAATGGAAATTCCTCAAATCTATGGAGCAACTTTGTTGAATAAACTACGATTTATTCACCTCCATTTAGCTGGCGAGTCAAATTTTGTATCTTGGAGCGATCGCATCCTTCCCTAACCTAAAATGTAAAGTTTTATATCAGGTTTCAACACTTCTGGGG
>CAYQUF010000010.1:52671-54411 GCA_964420595.1 uncultured bacterium | reverse complement strand
TCTAACAACCGCACGACATGGTGGCTATTGAGCCAGCGGTACCAAGGAAGGGGGGACGTTTGAGGAGTTTTCATAGGAGAAATAGCTGGATGAGTGAAATGATATAGCAATGCGCTCTTGGCTATTTACAGCGAGGTGGTGCATTCCGGCGGTTTGACTCCATGGCGATGGTGCCCTATGGATCTGCGCCGCGTCCGGGCGGTTCGCGAACCGCCCCTACCCAATGACTCGATCCGGTTGGATGATTAATACACGAGCGCTCGCTGCTATAACTGTGTTCTTCTTCAGTCTAATAATAAGTTTAAAAAATATAAATAGCTTAGCAATATAAATTTTATTTATGTTTGATAATGCCTGCTTAACTGAAGCCCTTATCTGCTGGGTCTTGACTACTTGCGTCAACCCAACCTACGAGACTCTAAGAGAGCACTCATCAGTCACGTGTACACCTCAGTGGAGGAAGGCAACGGGCAACAAGAAGAATGTACCTCATGCGTCTAGGAAACGCTCTATTATAAAATTTGTTCGATGCGCCGCTCGAATCGCTTCAGGCGAAAATACGTTTCGACCAATAATTCACCTTTCACGTGCAATTCCGAGGTCGGATAGTTTTGCAAGATTTCCAACAGCGTCATCTGGCTGTCGTCGCTCGCCGAGAGAACTAGAGCCGATCGCAAGGCTTGACGGTTGGCGCGATTGGATGGCGTTTGAATCACCGCTCCCAGGCGATCGAGCAAGACGTTGCCAACCCAGCTATTCAGAGCGCGATCGAGTAAGACGGGGTCGGCTTCAATCGGTTGGCTCAAGCTCTGGCGCACGGGTTTGGGGTCGGCGCGCGACATCCGAAAATAGGCTTGCAGCGAGGGCGACTGTTCCCCGGTGGTGGCAAAGGTATCGAGTTCTTCAACCGAGAGCGATCGCCCGAACGTTCCATAGGTTAGCACGATGCGCTCGGCAGCGATGGCTGCGGCGGAGTTCGCGCTGGTGCCAAAAGCGATCGCCACGAGCAACGATCCGAATACTCGTTTCAATGAGGATTTAAACTTAAACGATTGCGGTAGCATTGCTCTGCGGCTGGGTTAAAGCAGACAAATACAACTTTGTCTAACGACGAGTTCTGTTCCAAATATTGTTGCGTTTCGGCAATGGCAATTTTGGTGGCGCGTTCGAGAGGAAAGCCATAGGCACCGGTACTGATTCCCGGAAAGGCGATCGCGCCTCGGTTTCTGACTCGGCTCTAGCCGAGATTCGCAATTGCACTTCGCCCCAATTGCCATAGGGCGCCACCGTCGGATTGGGAAGTTCGAGCAACGACGCGCTCTTTTCCACCAACTCTGCTTCGGTCACCCCCCAAAACCGCAGCATCCGACTGTGAAAGATCTCGCGACCCCAGCCCCGACCTCGGAGATAGGGGACAGCGGTTTCTTGCCACATCCGCTGCATTTCTGTGGGGACGCCGGGAAAGGTGAGAATCGTGACGTCCGGACGCGGCTGCCAAATGATGCCGGGGGCGCTCCCGATGGGATTGGGCAAAATATCGGCACCTTCGGGAATTAGCGCTTGCTTGCGGTTGCCAGGTGCCATCTGACGACCGCGACTGGCGTATTTTTGGGCAATATCCTCGATAATCTCGGGACGTTCGATTAAAGGCGCGTTGAAAAAGTCGGCAATGGTGGCGGCGGTCAAATCGTCGGGAGTCGGTCCGAGTCCGCCGGTGAAAATTAACACTTCGGCGCGATC
>CAYQUF010000010.1:44851-52571 GCA_964420595.1 uncultured bacterium | reverse complement strand
CGATCTGGATTATCGCCGACTACCGTTTGATAGTAGTGGGGGATTCCCAGTCGTGCCAACTCTCGGGCGAGATATTGGGCATTCTCGTTGACGATGTTGCCGAGAAGTAATTCCGTCCCGACGCAAATAATTTCAGCACTCATGAAAAACGAAGATTGGGCAATGGGTCTCGCTGCCATTGTCCCACGGGATTCGGCACGCTTAGCTCTACTCGGGGGCGATCGCTGAGCGATCGTACTTATTCCGATCGGACTAATTGACATAAATTACTAAATTTTTATATAGTGAATAAAGATGTCAGTCTTGTCAAAAGTAATAAGTATTTTTGCGCATTTCGCCTCGAACGCGAATGTGCCTGTTGAAGTATTCTGGAAATTTTGGAAAATGACGATGACTAAGAAAATCTTGGTTCTAGGTGGCGGACTCGGCGGCGTCGAAGCAGCCATTAATCTCAAACATAAATTCAAGAATAACTATCAAATCGATCTCATTTCCAATCGAGACTTCTTGTATATCTATCCAGCCTCCATTTGGCTGACCGTGGGTAAGAGAACCGTTGAGGACTTATCGATACCCCTACCGGAATTAGCCGAACTGCATCAATTTAACTTCCTGCACGAAACCGTCGAAAGCATTAACGCAACCGGGCAAACCGTCGCGACCGACAAACAAGAACATCACTACGACTATCTCGTCGTCGCTTTAGGAGCAACCAAAGTCAAACCCAAAGGTGTCGAACACACCTATTCCCCGTGTAGCGGTCCGGAAGAAGGGCTTAAAATTCAAGAAAAATTTTTGCAATTGGTCGAACGGGGATCCGGCACGATCGCCTGTGGATTTAGCGGCAATCCCAAAGATGCCACCGCCGTGCGAGGCGGACCCATGTTTGAAATTGCCTTCAACATGGATGCGTACTTGCGAGAAAAGAACCTGCGCGATCGCTTCAAACTCATTTTTTTCAGCCCCTCTCCCACCCCCGGAAAACGGTTGGGCGAAAAAGGACTCGCTCGCTTATCAGTCCTATTCCAAGAACGGGATATCGAAACGCGCACCGGTCAGAAACTTAAAGAATTCCAAGAAAACGCGATCGTCTTTGAAGACGACTCCCGCGTCGAAGCCGATTTAATCGCTTACATTCCCGGTTTAAACGGCAACCCCGTCTTGCAAAATTCCGACTTTCCCCTAACCGAAGCAGGATTCGTTCCCGTCGGCGATAACGCCAAAGTTAAAGACTTCGAGAACTGTTACGTTATTGGCGACAGTTCCTACTTTGAAGGACCGACGTGGCGAGCCAAACAAGGTCACCTCGCCGAAGTCATGGCGAGAACGGCGGTTGAAAATATCGCCTTACAAGCAGCCGGTCAGTCCCCCACCGCCAGCTTTCGCGAAGAAATCAACATGCTGTGCGTCATGGATCTGGGCAATGATGGCGTGTTCGTGTACCGCGACGACAACAAAGCGATGGCACCGAGAGGAAAGTGGGCGCATTGGGCGAAGTTAGCTTGGGAACGTTATTACAAACTCAACAAGCAAGGAAAAGTTCCTCGCTTGATCTAAGGTAAGCATATCGGTCGGGGCGGTTCTTTCGCCGTCCCGTCTTATCGCGCGTGCCGCCAAGCTTTCCAGCCCATATAACCCAGCAAAAATGTTGCCGCCGTCGCATACGCCACCCCGCTGGGAATCCCCGAAAACGCCATCGCCAAACTCCCCACCCACAGCGTCAGGGCATAAATCACCAGCACCGTCAGCCGTTGCGACAGTCCGGCTTCGAGCAAGCGGTGGTGTAAGTGGCGCTTATCGGCAATAAACGGCGATTTCCCGTTGCGCAGGCGATCTAAAATCACCGCCGACATATCTAAAATCGGCACGGCGAGAATTAAATAAGGCAACAACACCGCCGTCACCGCCGTAGTTTTCACCAAACCGATAACGCCGACGCCAGCGAGGGTAAATCCCATAAAATAGGCGCCCCCGTCCCCCATAAAAATCTGAGCCGGGTTGAAGTTGTAGCGCAAAAATCCCAACGCACCGCCCGCCAACGCCGCTGCAATCAGAGCCGCCGCCGGTTGTTGCATGAATAGGGTCACCACGAGCATCACCACCGATGCAATCCCCGAAACGCCAGCGGCTAAACCATCGACGCCATCGATCCAGTTAATCGCATTGACCATCCCCACCAACCAGAGAACCGTGATGGGGAGGCTCAACCAACCGATATGCACCAGTCCGTCAAAGGGGACGGTGAGAAATTCGATCCGAACCCCCACCCACCAAGCGAGACTGGCGACGAAGATTTGGATCAACAGGCGGGTCAGGGGGGACAGTCCGAATAAATCGTCTGCCAAACCAATTAAAAAGAATGCCAATCCCCCAATCGTGACGCCCCAAATTTCGTATTCTTGTTCGGGCGCCAGGATCTGACCGTTGGCGTCGAGGAAGCCCCCCGTCCACCAAACCAGGAGCAAGGCGACGAGGGTACCGAGAAAGATAGAAATGCCCCCCAAGCGCACCATGGGGCGATCGTGAACTTTTCGGTCTCCGGGCAAATCGACGCGCCCGCTTTTCAGACCGATTTTCTTAACGACAGGGGTACTCAGGAGAACGACAAGGGTCGAAACGAGAAAGGCGAGTAGGTGATACAGATGTTGAGGCATCTGAAAATTGGGTTTGAGATAACGGAGGATCGGGCAACACGTATCTTCATAGCCTACCCCCGCGTCGGTCATCTGCAAACCGGGATAATTGCAGTTGAGTTCGATCGCCTCTAAAAATTTCACCCCGGATCCGCGCGGATCCGGGAATCGGGGTTAGGCTAAGGCAGCCACGGGAATTTGCAGGTGAGAGTAGAGCGGGAAGCGATCGCACAGGGCTTTCACCCGGTCTCGGCACGATTTCGCCACGTTCTCGTCTTCGGGATTCAACAGGCGATCGGCGATAATATTGGCAATTTCGCTAAATTCCTCCGTTCCCATGCCTCGGGTCGTCACGGCTGGAGATCCCAGGCGCAAGCCGCTGGTGACGAAGGGGGATTCGGGATCGAAGGGCACCGTGTTTTTGTTGGCGGTGATATCGACGGTATCGACCAATTTATCCGCCTGCTTGCCCGTCATGCCAATCGATCGCAAATCGACGAGCATCAGGTGGTTGTCGGTTCCGCCCGAGACAATTTTGAAGTCCCGCTGCTGCAATTGAGCCGCCATCGCTTGGGCATTTTCGATGACTCGTGCCGAATAGGTTTTAAACTCAGGAGCGAGGGCTTCGCCAAAGGCGACGGCTTTCCCGGCAATAACGTGTTCGAGGGGACCGCCTTGACTGCCGGGGAACACGGCTTTATCGAATTTTTTGCCCAAGTCCGGATCGTTGGTGAGAATCATGCCACCCCGAGGTCCGCGCAGGGTTTTGTGGGTGGTGGTGGTGACCGCGTGACAGTGGGGAACGGGGTTGGGATGGTGTCCGGTGGCGACCAGTCCGGCGATGTGGGCGATGTCGGCGAGCAGGTACGCGCCCACTTCATCGGCGATTTGGCGGAATTTTTGGAAATCGATAACGCGAGGGTACGCCGAATAGCCGCAAATTATCAGTTTGGGGCGGTGCTGCTTTGCCTGTTCTAAGATTTGGTCGTAGTCGAGGCATTCAGTGTCTTCGCTGACGCCGTAGTGCTTCACCTCGAACCACTTTCCGGAGACGTTGACCGGCGAGCCGTGGGTCAGGTGTCCGCCGTGGGACAAGTCCATCCCCATAATCGTGTCGCCGGGTTTGAGCAGGGCGAGGAAAACGGCGAAGTTGGCTTGCGCCCCGGAATGGGGTTGCACGTTGGCGTGGGCGGCGCCGAACAGTTGCTTGGCGCGATCGATCGCCAGTTGTTCGATGCCGTCGATAAATTCGCACCCGCCGTAGTAGCGCTTTCTCGGCAGTCCTTCAGCATATTTATTGGTCAGAACCGAACCTTGCGCGGCGAGAACGGCAGGAGAGGTAAAGTTTTCGCTGGCAATCAGTTCTAGGCGATCGCGCTGGCGTTGCAGTTCTTTTTGGATGAGATCGGCTACAGTGGGATCGGTCTGAGCCAAAAAATCTAAATTCGTTTGAGTCACGACACAACTCCTTTGGAAACTCTGATGCTTCGGCTTTCGGACGCGCGTTTGAATGCGATCGCACTGGATCGCCCGCGTCGGGTAAGGTAACCATCATAACGCCGGATCGCCCGAGCGCGATCGCCCCCACGGGTCCGCGCGATTGCCTAACGTTAAGCTTTGTCTGCAACCGACCGGTGTGCCCCAACCCCTGACCTACAATGAAGTGTAGAGCGAAGGGGCGTCGATGGAGGAAGATAGATGTTAGTGATTTTGACCGACGATTGCATTCTCAGCCCCAAACAAGTCTGCCAAACTTGTTTGCTAGCCAATTGCAACGGCGAACCGCGCTGGCGGTGCGGCAAACTCCAGTGCGGTCGGGCGATCGGCAAACTCAGCAACAAACAGCCCAACCGATTTCGCTGCGAGATGGGGTTTCTCCTGGCTCAGATCGATGAGGTGGAAGAGACGGTTCCCGGTGAGGGTCGCCAGGACGATCGCGCCAACTAGCCGAATTCGGAGCGAATAACGGTATCGTAAAATTTTAAGAGAAATCGAATTGTTCGGCGAGGTCGCAGGGACGCGATTGAGTTGGAGCGATCGCCCGTTGAAGGTTCGCCCCACCCATCGAGGCGTACTTTAAGATAGAACTATTGAGACAGGAGTATTGGATTTATGACTTGGCGCGGTTCGACGACACCCCAAGACCGGATTTTTGCGTGCTTGCCCTATTTGCTACCGCTGGCTGAAGTGCTGAGATTTGGGAGTTCTTTATTCCAGCAGTTTCCAGCGTTGGGAATTCCTTTTATTCCCCTCGTGCCTCTGGCTCAAATCGTCCAAGCCCCGTTTATTGGCTTAATTATTTTTATTGCCATTTTCATGGGCGTGGTCAGAAACGAGCGCATCGCTCATTTTATCCGATTTAACGCCATGCAGGCGATTTTATTAAGCATCGTTATCTTTATTGGCGGCATTCTCCTGAGTTTGCTGGGCAAACCCCTCAGCAGCTTGCCCCTACTGCTCGAAACGATCTTAAATACTGTATTTATCGGGATCGTGGTTGCCTCCATTTACGGCATCGTCCAGTCGGCGTTGGGACGGTATGCCGAAATTCCCGCCGTCTCGGAAGCCGCTTACATGCAAGTACGCTAATCGAGCGATCGCACCCCAGGGCGGTTCGCCAGCCGCCCCTGATTTGAACTCGAACGGATCCCGGCTAGTCCGGCACGTTATTCTCCAATTCCTTCGAACAAAAAGAAGGACGCGCCACGACCGTATTTTCGAGGCTGCCAATGCCTTCGATTTCAACCCGCACGCGATCGCCAATTTGCATCGCTGCGATCCCTTGGGGGGTTCCCGTCAGAATGGCATCGCCGGGGATCAAAGTCATGATGTGGGAAATGTAAGACACCAACACTTCCGGCGCAAACACCATGCGATCGATCGTCGCCGACTGGCGGGGTTGGGACTCGTCGTTGAGAAAGGTTTGCAATCTTGCCCCCGGACTCACCTCGCGAACGATCCACGGACCGAGGGGACAAAAGGTGTCGAATCCCTTAGCGCGGGTCCACTGACCGTCTTGACGCTGTAAATCCCTCGCCGTCACGTCGTTGGCAATGGTGTAGCCCCAAATTTTCTCCGAAGCCGCTTCGGGAGAACAGTTGGTGCAGCGCTCGCCCACCACGAGGGCGAGTTCCCCTTCGTAATCGACCCGCTGAGATTGCGGCGGATACCAGATCTGGGTTTCGGTCGCCACGATCGCCGTGGGAGGCTTGAGGAACAACAGGGGTTCGCTGGGCACGGAACCGCCCATTTCGTCGGCGTGTTCGGTGTAATTTTTGCCAACAGCGACAATTTTAGACGGCGCGCACGGTGCTAGCAGCGAATAGCCCTCAGACTCTAGCACCACGTCGGTCGGTTGACCTTTGAGCCAGGGGGGTGCATCGAGAACTCGAACGCTTTGGTTGAGCTGCAAGAGACCGTAATAAATTCGTCCCTTGGGCGTTTGGACTCGGACATAGCGCTGTGCCATAGCAAAGAATCGTGTCCTAAGTGAATCGCGAAGTGCTGGTTCCCGGTTGGGCGGTTCGAGCAGACCTCAGCGGACTGGGGATGCCCCCCAAACTCAAGGTGGGTTTGGCAGCTCGGCTCCGCCTCGAAAGAAAAATTGCCGGAGGCGCTGCGAACAATCCTAATGGGGGATTGAAATATAGATAAAACGGATATAGCAATATGGCAAATGCGTTGACGGTGTGACTTGTCATTCCCCTGACATCTCGATCGCGCATTAAGATATGATGGTATATCCTTGCTTCCCATTTCACATCTAACCGGGAAGCCCTGTAGCCCACAAGGAGACGCTCGGCATGAAACGCTTCGAATACGAAACGATGTACATCCTGCGCCCCGATCTCGGCGACGAGCAGACGGATCGCACGATCGATAATTACCAAAGCTTCCTGCGCGATCGCGGCGTGGAAAAAATTCAAACCCAACATCGCGGCAAGCGTCGCCTCGCCTACGAAATCGATCGCCAGCGCGAAGGCATTTACGTGCAAATGAACTACCAATGCGACGGTCAGCTCATCGCCCAGCTCGAACGCACCATGCGCCAAAGCGATGACGTCCTGCGCTACCTCACGGTGAAACAGGAAATTCGCGAAGAACAACCGGAAGAAGCCGAAGCGCAAGTATAACGCGATCGCCCTTGACACTGCCTTGCCCTTTGAAAGAAAATTAGGGTTTGGCAGTTTGTAAAATGCTCGGATCGGGTCGAACTATCACAAATGCCAGCGCGATCGGCTGGCTACCCGTACGGCAATAGTTAGGACAATGCAATGACTTACGCAATCATCGAAACAGGCGGCAAGCAACTGCGGGTCGAACCGGGTCGCTTCTACGACGTCGAACGACTTCCCATCGACGAAGACGAAAATTTGACCATCGAGAAGGTTCTATTCGTCGAACACGACGGCGACGTGCGCGTCGGTCAACCCTTTGTCGAAGGGGCAACCGTCGAAACCACGGTCATGCAGCACTACCGCGATCGCAAAGTGATCGTCTACAAAATGAAGCGCAAGAAGAAAACTCGCAAAAAGCGGGGTCATCGGCAAGAAATTACTCGCCTGATGGTGAATTCAATCGCGCTCGACGGCAATACGATCGCCGCTGCGGAGACATCCGAACCCGAAGTGAATGCGGCTCCCGCCGAACCGGCTGCGGCAGAAGCAGCGGAAACTGCGGCAGAATAATAACTGGCACAACAGATCTTCTACCCCATCGGAGGCAATTATGGCTCACAAGAAAGGAACTGGTAGCACTCGCAATGGTCGCGACTCTAATGCCCAGCGCTTGGGCGTCAAGCGATTTGGCGGTCAAGTGGTGAAAGCAGGCAACATCATCGTGCGCCAGCGAGGCACGAAAGTCCATCCCGGTTTGAATGTCGGACGCGGCAAAGACGACACCCTGTTTGCTCTCGTCGATGGCGTCGTATCCTTCGAGCGCAAAGGCAAAAGCCGCAAGAAAGTTAGCATTCAACCGATTCCCGAAACCGCACCGACCCCGGTGTCGGTATAAATCGGGACTGGGTTTCCAACTCCCGACATCAATAACCGGAAGAGCGTATCGTCGAGGTACGCTCTCTTTTTTAT
>CAYQUF010000010.1:32909-44751 GCA_964420595.1 uncultured bacterium | reverse complement strand
AACCGGAAGAGCGTATCGTCGAGGTACGCTCTCTTTTTTATCAATTCCCCCTATCTCCCTATCCCCTGTTGCCTTCTTTCCCCGATTGCCGATTTTGTAACAGAACGTTATACGATCGCGTCAACAACGAGTTTTAAACTGAAAAGAAGCATCACCTCGACCCGTTAACCGTACTGTTTCCGTTGTTGTTATGTTTCCAACTCATCGTCCCCGTCGCCTTCGCAACCACGCTCAAATTCGTCGGATGGTGCGCGAAACCACCGTCACCGCCAGCGATCTGATCTATCCGCTGTTTGCGGTTCCCGGCGAAAGCGTCGCCCGAGAAGTCAAATCCATGCCGGGCGTTTACCAACTTTCGGTCGATAAAATTGTCGAGGAAGCCAAAGAAGTTTACGATCTCGGCATCCCGGCAATTATTTTATTTGGCATTCCCGAAGATAAAGACCCCGAAGCGACCGGAGCGTGGCACGATTGCGGTATCGTTCAAAAAGCAACGGCGGCGGTGAAACAAGCCGTTCCCGATTTAGCCGTCATTGTCGATACCTGCTTGTGCGAATATACCAGCCACGGACATTGCGGCTATCTGGGCGAAGGGGATTTAGTCGGGCGCGTATTGAACGATCCGACGTTGGAGTTGCTCCAGAAGACAGCGGTTGCTCAAGCCAACGCCGGCGCCGATATTATTGCCCCTTCAGGCATGATGGACGGCTTCGTGCAAGCGATTCGCACGGCTCTCGACGACGCGGGCTATCAAAATATTCCGATCCTGTCTTACGCGGCTAAATACGCCTCGGCTTATTACGGACCGTTTCGCGATGCTGCCGAATCGTCGCCCCAATACGGCGATCGCCGCACGTATCAAATGGATCCCGCTAACGGTACCGAAGCCCTCAAAGAAATCGAACTCGACATTGCCGAAGGGGCAGATATGCTAATGGTCAAACCCGCTCTGTCTTATATGGACGTGATTTGGCGGGTGAAGCAAGCCACGCACCTCCCCGTCGCCGCCTATAACGTCTCGGGCGAATATTCGATGGTGAAAGCCGCAGCGCTCAACGGCTGGATTGACGAGCAAAAGGTGGTTTTAGAAACGCTGACCAGCTTCAAGCGATCGGGAGCAGATCTGATTTTGACCTATCACGCCAAAGATGCAGTGCGTTGGCTGCAAGAGAACTCGCAGGGATAAAATGTCAGCGAATGCTCGCAAATTCCGCCTGGGTCACGAGATCTTGACCTTCCTCAGTTAAAATGAGCCGGGTTTGACACTCCCCGCGCTAAAGCGACGGGGATTCTCGGTGCTAGCCCACCGCAGCACGCTTACCGCTGCGGTACCTCGGCACTGGGGGGGAACTTCAGTTACAAGGGTTCTGCTTGCTGTCGCAGGGCGGCGATAATCTTCTCGTTGGCTTTGGGAAAGGGGAAATTATCTAACTCATTTAAGTCAACCCATCGAACTTCATCGCATTCGATCGCTTGCGGTTCGCCTTCCACCCAGCGACAGTGATAAACATTCAGGGTAATGCGAAAGTGAGTGTAGGCGTGTTCGACAACAATCAGGCGATCGCCTACTTCTACTTGAATCCCTAATTCTTCTTGAATTTCCCGTTCGATACAGGCTTCAACCGTTTCGCCAGGTTCGATTTTGCCACCGGGAAACTCCCACAATCCCCCGAGCAATCCATCTGGCGGGCGGCGGTCGATCAATATTTGTCCCCGGTCGTTCCAGATGACGGCAACGCCAATGGATTTATGCGGTAAAGGAGAACGAGTTTCGCGCATGGGTAAGTCCGATTGCATACCCAAATTGTACGCCTTACAGCGCGATCGCCAAGGGCACAGCAAGCAAGCCGGATTTTTCGGCGTGCAGAGGGTCGCCCCCAAATCCATTAACGCCTGATTGAACTCGTGGGGTTGTTGCGGGTCGAGCAGGGTTTCGGACAACTGCCACAAAAATGCGATCGCCTTTGCGGGCGGGACATCCAGCGCCACCAAACGAACCAACACCCGCTTCACGTTGCCGTCTAAAATTGCGTAGGGTTGGTTAAATGCCGAACTGAGAATGGCACCCGCCGTGGTGCGTCCGATTCCCGGTAACCCTTGCACGGCTTCGAATCGATCCGGGAAAACGCCATCGTGTCGTTCTACGATAATCCGGGCGGCGCGGTGGAGATTGCGAGCGCGAGCGTAGTATCCCAACCCCTGCCACAATTTGAGGACTTGCTGCAAATCCGCACCAGCTAGGGCTTCCACCGTGGGAAACGCCTCCAGCCAGCGATGGTAGTACGGCGTTGCCGTTTTCACCTGGGTTTGCTGCAACATAATCTCGGAAATCCAGATTTTGTAGGGATCGCCGCAGTCTCGCCAGGGAAGGTCGCGTCCGGATCGCTCGTACCACTCTAGGAGCGATCGCCGCAGGTCTAAAATAGCAAAATTCGGCAGATGGGGATCTGCCGAGGTGGAATGGGTCTGTTGAGAATTCACAGAAAATCCAGACAAATGGACGTCAGCCTATTCGGACTCGCTAGATTCGTGACTGGTCGATTGACGGATGGATTTTTCAAACTGCATTCGCTGCTCCACGTTGCGGATAAAGTACCCGCCCATCATCGCCGACGCCAGCAATCGTCCTAGGTGTTCGCGGCTGGTGGTAACGCTGACGCCAAATTGCTCGCTGGGGAGATTGCCCAACAATCCCATGATATTGCGTTCCATTAACTGAAACACTTCCGAGGAATTGGGTTTGGACAGCCGTTCGACCGTAGCCGGATTCATCGATTGAATGTAATCTGAGAGTCGATTATCGGATTCGGTATCGTCATTAACAAATTCAGGAACTCGCTCAAACCGATCTTCCACGTTAAAACCTCCTGGTGACCCAATAGTTCTGGCTTCTGGGTAAACTTCGTTAATTCGGTTCTCTTTCTAGTTACTAGAGTAACAACTCGGCGGACGTTCTACAGTGGGTGGAACCGAACCCAAATCGGGGGGATTGCTGGTATTATTCTCCAACGAAATTAGAATCGATCGCTCGATTTTAGCTCGCCAAATATTCGTCCATGTCGGCTTTGCGCTTGCGCAGTTTGGTCAGGGCTTCCCGCTCGATTTGTCGCACGCGCTCGCGAGAGATATTCAGGCGATCGCCAATTTTTGCTAAAGTCATGGTCTGTCCGTCTTTCAAACCGAATCGCAGGGACAGCACTTCCCGCTGTTGCTCGGTCAAATCCGCCATCAGGTGTTCGAGGTCGCTGCGCAGGGACGATTGCACGGCGTAGTCTTCCGGCGAAGGTCCGGTATCTTCGAGCAAGTCGGCGAGTTCGGTATCTTGATTGTCCCCTACCCGCAAGTCGAGGGAGAGCGGCTGGCGCGCCCGTTCGAGATAATCTCGAATTTGCTTCGGGGTGAGATTCATTTCTTCGGCTAGTTCTGCCGTAGTCGCCGCTCGTCCGAGTTTTTGCGTCATTTGACGCTGAATTTTCTTGATTTTATTAAGTTTTTCAGTAATGTGAATGGGCAGGCGAATGGTGCGACCTTTCTCAGCGATCGCCCGCGTGATGGCTTGGCGAATCCACCAATACGCATAGGTCGAAAATCGATAGCCCTTGGTGGGATCGAACTTCTCGACGCCCCGCTGCATACCGATCGTGCCTTCTTGAATCAGATCGAGCAGATCGACGTTACGCTTGATATACTTTTTCGCGACTGACACGACTAAGCGTAAATTCGCTTCAACCATTTTACGCTTGGCGCGATCGCCCGTCGAGAGTGCCTGCTGCAATTCACGCTCCGACAAATCCGCCGCTTTTGCCCATTCGGCTGGCGTAGGGTCGCGACCGAGTTGTTCGCTCAGTTCTTGGTGGAGAGTTTGTAACGCCGTCAGTTGTTGAACCTGTTTCCCATAGATAATTTCCTGCTCGTGAGTCAGTAGGGGGACTCGTCCGATTTCGCGCAGGTAGGTGCGGACTAAATCTTTAGATGTCTGAGCGGTCTTCATGGCGCTAGCGTTTCGGTTGATGACGACAGGGAGAGGACACGATGCAATGTCCGAGCAGAAAGCCTAGCCGCAATGCCCCCGAGATGGGGGCATCTGAACTGAAAGGGGGGAAGTCGATCCTCGGCCAGCTTAGCGATCGTAAATCGTGACAGGAATCGCCTCGGGGGACATTTGCTTCTGAGTATAAGTTTTGTCACCAGCGCGCGCGGTCAACCCGATTACCAAAGCAGCAACGGAAATGGCAGCGATGGAGAAGAGTTCGATAGTCATAGGTGTATTTATTCGCTACAGCTTTATTAAGGATTGTAACATATTTATGAAAATCGATCGCCCCTCTTGGTATAGTCCCCAATTTGGGATCGAAACGCTCGGCAGTCGCCGGACAGGCGCGATCTGAATGGGGCAACCCCTTATGCAATCGGCGATCTCGCGATTCGATCCGTTGGGAATGACCCAGGCGCGATCGAGTCCAATCGCCCTCGCCAGTTAACATTCCTTAATTTTAAGCAAAGATTCAGCTTTACATTGGGCGATCGCCTCAATCGATCCCCGCTGTTGCCCAGTCGAGACTTTCGGGCGCAAGTCCGTTAAATTAAGATCGTCAGTCTGTCCGGTTGAGAGAAAATCCACCCGTTTCGTCGCCCGAATCGCGCGCGAGATTGCCGGACTCACTTGGATACCGTATCGAACCCAAAGGTTGAGACATGGAAATTGCCTCAGAAAATCTAGCCACAGTCGCAATCGTCTTAGTTGCCGTTGGCGTACTGGTGTGGGGATATTACCGCAGTCGTCCTTACGGCAAACTCGGCATTTTATCTTGGTTGCAGTCCGTGTCGTTAATGGCACCCTGGCTGTTATTCTTCGGGCTGTTTGCCGCAGGCATTTACCTCAACCTCGCCGGTATTCTGATTCTCATCGTCCTCTCTGCCGGACTTTATATCTATCTGGGTCGCCAAGTCCGAGCCGCCAGTCAAGATCCGCAATTGCGCGCCCAACTCCAGCGTAAATTCAATCGCACTGACGCCGCCGAGAACCATTCAGAGTCCGAACCGACCTCGGAGTCCGAGTCGGACAACGGCAATGACACCCAAAACGCTCAATCTCCCCCAAGTGCGACGCCCGAAACCGAAACGGTTAAAATGCCCCTGGACGATTTGCGCTCGGTACAGGGAATTTTCGGAATCGATACCTTTTTTGCCACCGAGACCATCCCCTACCAAGACGGTGCCATCTTTAAAGGCAATTTGCGCGGTCGGGACTCAGAAGTCGTCCACGATCGCCTCTCGCGTGCCCTAGAAGAACGATTGGGCGATCGCTATCGCTTATTTCTCGTCGAAAACCAAGAAGGCAAACCCGTGGTCGTCGTGTTGCCCAGCCGCAACGATCCAAAACCGATGACCGCCACCCAGAAGGGATTGTCACTCGTGCTGTTGCTCGCCACCATTGCCACGACCTTAGAAGCGATTGGCTTTGTCTTGGGATTCGATCTGTTTTTCAACCTCGATCGCCTCAGCGAACCCCTTCCCTACGCTGCGGGCATTTGGGTCGTCCTGATCGCCCACGAACTCGGACATTACGCGATCGCTCGCCGCTATAACGTTCGCTTGAGCTGGCCCTTTTTCCTACCCACCTGGCAAATCGGTTCCTTCGGTGCCATCACTCGCTTCGAGTCGCTCCTTCCCAACCGTAAAGCTCTATTCGATATTGCCCTCGCAGGTCCGGCGGCGGGCGGTCTGGTTTCCCTCGCCATGCTGGTTGTCGGCTTGCTGCTCTCGAGTCCCGATAGCGTCTTCCAAATTCCCGCCCAGTTCTTTAAAAGCTCGATTTTAGTCGGAACCTTAGCCAAAGTCGTACTCGGCTCGGACTTGCAGCAAGTCGCCGTAGGCATCCACCCGCTCGCCATTCTCGGTTGGTTTGGACTGGTTATCAATGCCATTAATTTAATGCCCGCCGGACAGCTCGATGGCGGACGCATCGTGCAATCGATCTATTCTCGCAAAATTGCCGGACGCGCGACGGTAGCAACGCTGATCTTGTTAGGCGTGGCTTCGTTTGCCAACCCGCTGGCTCTATTCTGGGCAGTGGTAATTCTGGTATTGCAGCGCGATTTGGAACGTCCCAGCCTGAACGAACTGGTCGAACCCGACGACGCTCGGGCGGCTTTGGGATTGCTGGCACTCTTTTTGGCGATCGCGATGTTAATTCCCCTGACGCCGAGTTTAGCCGGTCGGTTGGGCATTGGCGGATAAATCCGTGTCTGCGGGATTCTGCGCCGCAGGGACGCTCTCTCCGTCTTCGATTTCGACTGAAGTTAGGCTAGATTGTCCTCGCTTCAATTGGGCTGGAATGGCACGTCCGTGAATTTTCTCAGCCAAACTTTCCGGATTGGGTAAAGCTATAATGAAGAGTGGAGTATGAAAAGCATACTTCCATCTTTGCCGAGATAAGATCGGCATATATTAAAGAAGAACGAATTATGAGTAACGAGTCTAACGCCAAACCTAGCAACTCCGAATTGCCCGATTCGACCAATTCCCAACCCGAGGGCGATCGCCCAATGGATGACGTCGAGTTAGAAAATTTCGCGGGAGGTGGGTGGCAAGGACATAGCGGACCGCCCCCGAAACCGCGTCGTCCTCGCCGTTAGGAGGCAGATGCATTCGCCTAATTGAGGGCGTTTAAAATTGAGGGGATCGCGCGATCCCCACTCAAAGCTCGGAATCCGGGCTTTTTTTATTTTTTGTCAGTTTCACCATGCCGGTGCGACTTCCCAGCCAGTCGGTGGATTGTTGGAATTTGGACGGGACTGTTCGGCGAGCGACCCCGTTAAACTCACGACCTCGATTGACCCAAATTTTATCTCTCGGTAAAGCTTTGATGAAGCAGCGCGAGCCTTGACGCACTAAATGGAAGTCGAGATAAGATCGCTATGGATCGTCTATCTCATCTACGAGATCGTGACGCCTCATGTTCCAATCTTTCCAAGCGGGCGATTGAGAGCGGGAAAACTGTCAGTTAGAACCGAGATGTAGCGGGAAGTTTGAAGATACTCAATTTTCCGATTTTATATAAATTTTCCGGATTCTAAACAATCGCTCAGTATTAGTAAGATTGTGAAGTTTTAAAGAAAGAACTGCGATCGCAAAATAGCTAATTACGATCGTTGAATCGTGACGATCTCGCCCAGAAATTAAATTGCAAAAATAATAATTACTCAATCTCCATAATTGTAAAATTCCGTTAAAGTACATACGTAAGCATCGACAACCGTAATTTCACTAGGTTATGCTAGAACCATCGAACTGGAAGGGGGTTGTTTAAATGTCTCGCGAATACGAACAACAACAACAAATTGAATCTGATACTCTAGATTTAGAAGAGAGTAGAGAGCTTTCTGAAAACGAACTGGATGAAGTCGTTGGTGGTTGGCGCGGTCACAGCGGTCGTCCGCCTCGCAGACGGCGGGGCAGAAGGCGTTGGTAATTGCATTCAAGAGGGTATCTGCCCAGGCAAGTTCTGCGAATTAAGTATCCGTTAAATTGCTAAACCAGATCCATTAGCCCGATTATCGGGCTTCTTTTTTTATCTGTGACCTCGATCGGGTTTATCGATCCAACCGTACCGATGGAGAACAAGTCAAAGGGTTCTGTAAAAACGTTTCCGAGGCGATCGCGCTGGGGGTTTTTGCCGTCAGTACCACGTCGCCGCGATCGTTGACGATCCAACCGCGAGCTTCAACCAACCGATCGCGATCGGAACTGGCAACGTTGGATAACGGCTCGCCTGAACCCGAGCGATCTCCTTCCCCAGCCAGCAAGCGTAAATCTTCCCAAATGGGATTGCGATTGCTGGCTTCATTCGGACTCGGAGGCAGTCCCCCCCGTCCCGTAATCGCAAACGTACTTTCAGAACCGGGCGTACACCCATCGGCAATCAATCCCGCTACGTCAGTCGTCTCGCCTTCGAGTTCGACCAAACCGCTGCCCGCATCTACGTCCGGCGTGGTAATTTCGACCGTTCCGCTAAACTTGGGACCGAGTTCCGAAGTGGCGGTGATATCGCTTTGCGGCGTTTCCATCAGGCGAAATTCCGTCCCGAAAATCCCGCGAGCGCTAATACTGACGCGACCGCCCACGCCAGCTTCAGCGTTGGCGGTAATATCGCTATTGTCGATCGCCACTAACGTTTCGGTCTCGATCGAGATATTGCCGCCATCGGCACTTCCTGCATCCGTAGAAATACGACTGCGATCGCGCAATTGTAAATCCTGTGCCAATAGATTAATATTGCCCGAAGATCCCGATTGCGTATTGGCACTGAAGCGCGCTCCATCGAGCCTCATTTGCTCGGCGGCGATTGTTAAGTTTCCCGCACTTCCAGTATTGCGACCGCTAACGGTTACGCGAGCGTCCGATCGCACTTCAAACGTGTCCGCCGTAATGTCAACATCGCCCCCTTCGTTAACGGTTTCCGTACTGATCAGCGCCCCGTCGCGCACGAGCGTGCGGTTAGAGGCGATCTCAATTTTGCCCGCTGTCCCGCTCGCACCAGTCTCGGTTTCAGCTAACACGCCGCTGCGCAAGATATTCGAGCCAGCGATCGAACTCTCGCTCGCACCAGCAATATCAATCGTCCCATCAATTGCAATAACAATATTACCGCCATCGCCGCGACCGCCAGGCAAACCGAGAGCTTCATCGATCCCAATTACCGATGCCGTCACCTGTGCCCCATCTGCGATCGCCAGGGATTGTCCCGTCACGCGAATTTCTCCGCCATCTCCTACCGCACCGGCTTCGACCGCACTGCGAATTTGAGTGGCATTGCGAGGCGTACTCTCGGCTAGGACAATATCGCCGTCGATATCGAGGGAAATGTTGCCTGCATTGCCTTCGCCGCGCGTACTGGCGGTCAATCCCGCGCCACCGCTCAACTCGAACGATCCGGCACGAATCTCGATATTTCCCCCATCGCCAACGGCAAACTCTCCCACGCTGGTAAATACTGCTGTGGCAAAGCGATTGTCGCCGACAAATTCTCCCGTCAGCGTCACGCCATCGTCCACGGCAAACCTGACATTCCCCGCATTGCCAATGCCCAAGGTTGACGCTTGAATTTGAGCGCCATTGGTCACCCGTAACGATCCGGCGTCAATATTAATATTGCCCGCATCGCCCAACCCCGTTTCTTCCACGAGGCTGACCACCAATCCACTATCGATACTGACGGCATCCCGTGCCTTCAAGGTAATGTCACCAACGCTACCTTCGCCAAACGTCCGGGTTGCAAGGATGGCATCCAATCCCCGCACGGCGATCTCTGTCGCCTCCATGTCGATATTGCCGCTATTGCCAATCCCGTTAAATCCAACCTCGGCAAATACCGCGCTCCCGTCGATTTCGATCGCCTCTTGTGACCTTAACGCAACATTGCCCGCATTGCCTTCGCCAAAGGTGCGAGCGGCGAGAATAGAATCGAATCCGCGTACGGCAATCTGTTCTGCCTCAATTGCAATATTGCCGCTGTTCCCAATTGCTAGGGGTGCCGTTTCGTCCGCTACGCCGACTTGATTGAAGATGGTACTGTTGCGGATGGTGACGCTTCCGGTGGCGTCGAGGCGAATATCGCCCGCTTGAGCGTCGGGAAAGCCAAATCCCGGAAAAATCCCGGCGTTGAGCAAGCTTCCACCGGTAACGTCGAGGGTATTGGCTTGCACTGCAATATGACCGCCGCCATCGGCTGCCACGTCGATTTCGCTGCTCTCGGCGATCGCGATATTGGCTCGGGTGACGGTTGGGGGAACGTTTAAACTCAACGACCCATTTTCCCCCACCAGTTCGATTTCGCCAGTATCGGCTGCGCCAGCCAATTCGACCCGACCGCCGGGAGCGAGTAACACGCTACCGTTGGTGCTGACGTCGCCTCCGGCTAAGGCGAGGGTTTGTCCCGGATCCACTTCGAGCAAGGAAAACTGAGTCGCGATCGCGCCGGGGTTGGAGCCGTATTGCAAGCCGACCGGCACGTTGACGCTGAGTAACGGTGGTGCTTGGGGATTGGTGGCGCTAAACACGCGATTGTCCTGGAAGCGAATGCCATTTGCGGTCGAGCCGACAAACGAGCCTCGCACGTCTAAGCTGGCATTTTCGCCGAATACGATTCCGTTGGGATTGATTAAAAATAAGTTTGCCCCACCCAAAACGCCCAAGGTGCCGTCGATGTCGGAGAAATTTTCTCCCGTCACCCGCGTCAGAATATTTTCGATGCCAGTTGGGTTGGCAAAATAGGCACTTCCGCCCGTTTCGATATTGAATTCTGCAAAACTGTGAAATAAGTTTCCCTCCCGAATTGCCCCCCCCTCAATTAAGTCGCTGGGAAGTCCATCGATGTTGGTGTCGGGAATGACGATGGAGCGTTCGGAGCCGAGGGTGTTGTCGGGAACGATCTGCGCTTTCGCGTCTCCCCCAAAGGCGATCGCCCCACCGAGCAAGAAAATGCCGATGCGCTCGATCCACGTGAAAAGAGACTGAGATGGAGCGATCGTACGCTTGGAGGAAGGGACGCTCATCGAAATAATACTCCCGGTGGTTGCAGACACAATGGTTAGATTGAGGGCGATCGTCAGGCGACTATTCATTAACTCTCTGGAAAATTTGAGAGTTGCCGGACACTTAACCCAAAACTTTATTTATTTTCTCAGAGTGATAACCCATTCCCGTTTCCATTCTAGAAGATTGGTTATGGAAACCGCCAAGTAGATAGGACAACGATTTTAAATTTCGATCTATCCTTTGAAAACATTAAATTTTACCCACCTCAAATTCGATCGCTCGCGACCGTGCATGGTGGAGATCGAGTTTCAAATCAGGGTTGCGATTCCACGCGATCGCCCGAATCAGATGGCGTCCGTTCGGCTAATAACTTAGCAAAGATGCGTTCGAGTTGTTGGGCGAGATCGCCTTGACCTAATGCTTCGTAGCGACGGCGGGCGCGATCGAGGTACGATTGGGCAGATTCTAGGTTACCCAACCTGAGTTCGATAATGCTCAAACCGGCGATCGCCTCAGTTAAAATTGTCGGGGAATGTTCTGTTTGAGCTAACTCGATGGCGCGATTGAAATGCTCCCGAGCGAATAAATTCAGACCGCTTTGTCCGTAAAGATTGCCGAGTCGGTAGTGCAGTTTGGGCGTTTGCATTCCCGATTCGACCAACGCCACCAGGGTATCGATCGCCTCTGCTCTAAGATTGTGAGCGGCGTAGACCTTAGCACTCTCCAGCGCGATATCCGTCTCGGGAATGTCTAACGCTTCGAGCGATTCAATCGCCTCCCACATCACCTGCGCCTCCCGGGGAGGAAGAAACCAAAACACCGACTCCTCTTGCACGGTCGGCTGGGACGACGCGCGATCGATCGCCTCGACCCTGACTCGATATTCGCCACCGGGTTTGAAGGCTGGCGTACCGGGATACATCAGTTCCCTCGCCTCCGTTTCCGCCTCCCAGATCGTTCGATCCGCTTCGTCAAGGACTCGAACGACATACCGATCCGCCGTTTCTACGGCATTCCAGCGCAAAATTGGTTGCTCTCGGGCGATCGCGCTATAGCGAGGACGAATGAGGATTCCGTCGTTTCGATCGCGGTTATCGTGGCTTCGTAATGGTCGAGGGCGAGATCTAGATTCATGGGATTGAGAGAGAGAAACGCACCCGTCTCGCGATCGCGCGGGACTCTAAATTTAATTAATCATTATTTAATTAATCATTGTTTGGGCAAAAACGACAACTAGAATATTTCCCCAGTGGATGAAGGACACTCACCTTTTACTTATTCCCCCCTACTGCCAATTCCCCAC
>CAYQUF010000010.1:0-32809 GCA_964420595.1 uncultured bacterium | reverse complement strand
AGTGGATGAAGGACACTCACCTTTTACTTATTCCCCCCTACTGCCAATTCCCCACTAATACGTAGGGTGCCCAATAAATCGGATGTCGGTAGCGCGGGTTGTCGAGCAAAGCAACTTGAGCGCGGCGCAAAGCCTCGGCTTTACTGACGCGAGCGTCGGTTAATTCCTCGTAAAACTGACTCATCAAGGGAGCCGTCGCCGCATCGTTGATGTACCATAACGAGGCTAGGGTACTGCGCGCCCCGGCTCGTACCGCCACCCCCGCCAGTCCTAACGCCGCTCGCTTGTCCCCCGTCGCCGTCTGACAAGCACTGAGGACGAGTAATTCGATCGCCGTAGCATTGCCATCCTGTTGGCGCGATCGCAGCAGCCGATCCAATTCGTTGACGTTAATGCGCTCGTCCCACGCCAGAATAAACGTATCCTCTGCGGTAGAACTAAACTGTCCGTGGGTGGCAATGTGAACCACCGGGAACGGGGTCGAAGCGATCGCCGCTTGCAACTGGTCGCGGGTAAATTCGCGATCGAGCAAGATTTGGCTCTGAATTTCCGCTTGAATTTGCTCCAATTCCACCGCCACGTTGGGCAACTCCGAAAACCCCTGACGCGCCTGTGTCAGTCCCGCCGTCAGTGCTTTCACCCCCTCGCGCTGTAACGGTCGAGATTCGAGCAACTGCAACCCCGGCGCGATCGCGACGCTGTATTTTTCTAACAGAAATTGTTCGCCGTCGTAGAGCGCTCCCATGGGAATATTGCGAAACAACCCATCGGGAACGAACACCAGGGTTTCCACGCCACTCGCTTCGAGATCGGCTTCTGCCGGACGGATCGTCCAATCGTACACGGTTTGAGCGACGGAGAGATAGCGCAACGACGTCCGCGTCACCAAGCTCGCGCGCAGATTTTGCAGCGTCTCTTCCACGTTGCCCTCCTGCAAGGAAACGCTATAGTGGCGCAGGGGAGCGTCGGGTAGCGAGAGGATGACATCCAAGCGATCGCTGAGGATAATCGGATAAAAGACAGCCGCCGTCCGATCGATCGCGTCGATTTGCACGGGTTTGGCATCCAGACACGCATCTCGGAAGAAGTTGTCCAACTCCGCCAGTTGCAGCGATTCGATCGCCTCCCGCGCGCGGGCTAAATCCGACTGAGTCGGGGACTCGCCTTTCTCGGTCTGTAATAAAACGCTGACAAACTGGCGATAGACCGGTTCGACGCTCTCGCGAAACGAAAACCGCACGTCCGGGTTGACCGCCACCAAATCTTGGCGCAGCGATTGCAGGGTGGCTACGGCTTCGGCGTAAGCGGCGATCGCTCCGTTGCGGTTTCCGGTGGCGGCGTGCAACCGTCCGAGCTGCCACTGCCACTGATAGGCGATATCCGGGGCGCGAATGGCTTGGGCGATCGCTAAGGCGCGTTGGGTCAAATCCGTCGCCTCAGACCGCTGTTGCTCCCGTTCGTAGAGCTTGCCGAGGTTGCCCAGAGCGTAGGATTCGGCGCGGCGATCGCCAATGTGTTTCGCCTGTCGGATTGCCATTGCCAGTTGGGTAGCGGCGAGTTGGGAACGCTCGGGGAACGGCGCGTCCATCAGGGCGATCGCGTAGTTCGCGCGCGCGTAGAGGCTGTCGCGACTGGCGGGAATGCGATCCAATTCCACTTGGATTTGTCGGGAGAGTTCGGCAAGTTCCTCGGTGGGATCGCTCGCCACGAGCAAGCTGAAGCGATTCAACCGAGCGATCGCTCGCGAGTTCGATTCGGGGGCAACTGCGGCGGCTTGGCGATAGAAATCCAACGCTGCCTCTACTTGGTTTGCCGCTCGTTCGGTATTGCCCAAACTCAACAGTGCAGCGGCGATCGCCCCTCGATCGTCCGACGATCGCGCCACAGTCAAACTCTGCCCGAGCGCCTGTCGCGATCGCTCGAAATCCCCCACCACCCGCAAGGCATTTCCCGCACTCCGCAATCCCGCCGCCTTAGATGCCGAATCCGGTCGATCCTGCAACTCTCGATTGACCCGATCCAGGGTTTCGATCGCCCGCCGATACAAACCGAGTGCCTGTTGTGCCTGTGCCATCGCGATCCGCACGTCCGCACTCCTCGCCGCATCCCCCGCGCGATCGGACGCCGCTGCTGCGCTCTGCCAAGTTTCCAGGGCGAGTTCGGCATCTCCCGTTTTCAGTTGCAAGCGACCTCGAACCTGGAGAATTTGCGCCAAAACCCGCGCTGTTTCGGAATCCGACTCGTTTCCCGCCGCCAGATCCCATAGCTGCAAGCTCCGCGCGATCGCTGCTTTTGCCGCCTCCCACTGTCCGAGTTGCTGGTACGCCAGCGAAAGATTGCTCTGGGCGATCGCGCCGTGCAGCCGTCGGTTCCGAGCGTCCAGCCTTTGCGCCGCCTCCTGCCAAACCCGCACCGCCTCGCTAAATTGACCGGCGCGGTAAAAGTCTCGACCTCGCTGCAATAATTCCCCCGGCGAGGTGGCGGTTACCGGCAATTGGTTCGATTGCACGGGCGGTATTCCGATGGCAGAGATCCCCACGCTCCCCAACAATGCCAAGGCACACAAGCGGATGCGAATCATGGTGGTTGCGTTCCCAGCGTTAAAACCGAAGACAGGGACAGTCAAACCCGCGATCGAACTCGCCGTTGCCCTTAAAACGGCATCCATCGCAGCGAGAAATAAATTCCTTCCTCTTGCAGCGTTTCGTCCTCCCGATCCTCGACATCCACCAGGGGAATGCCCCAATCGACGCGAGCCGAGAGGCGATCGCCTAACTCGAATTGTAACCCCAAGCCCACCGAAACGAGGGTATTGGGATCGGGAGCGGCGCGATCGGCATCGCTGTCGGTATTCCAGGTGGTGCCAAAGTCCACAAACGGACTAATTTGCAACACGCCGCGATCGCCGGGTAAGCGATAAATCGGCACGCGCACCTCCGCCGAGGCAAAAATGCCGTTATCCGTCAGCAGCGTATCCTGGCGGTAACCGCGCACGCTTTCTTGACCCCCCAACCCAAACTGTTCCAGGGGAACCAGCGACGTGGTCGCCAGTTGCACGTCCGATCGCAACAGCAGCGACGTATCCTCTGCCAGCAAGCGCAACCACTGGACTTGACCCCGCCACGCCAGAAAGCGACTGTCCGGTGCCACGCTGTTGACCGTCGCGTCGAGAGCATTCAGACCGAGGCTAAACTGCGATCGCGCCGCAAACACTTCTTCAGCCCCCCGTTGCGTCCACTCCTGGAAAAAGCGCAACGCCGAAATCCGCGTCTCCCCGTCATCATTCGCCCCCAGCGACAGGGGAAAATCCACCCCCAACAGAGAGGTATCGCTCTCCCGCCGCGACGCCGTCAACCCCAAGGCGAGTTCTCGCTGCGGCGTGCGCAGCACGGGTTGGCGGAAGGTCAGGTCGTAATCGCGGGACTCGGCTTCAATATCGAGGCGATCGAACGGTTCTTCGATAATTTCGCTCGAAGTCCAACTGTAGTTCAACTCGATCGTGCCGTTGCGCGGGTTAATCGGGATGGCATATCCGGCTTCGATCTCGTTGCTCCCGTCGGTATTGGTATAGGTCAGGCTGATGCTGTCGCCGAGTCCGAACAAATTCCCTTCCCGCACGCGACCCCGACGGCGAAAACTGCCCACGCTCGGCGATCGCCCGTTATCGAGAATCGTTTCGACGCTAAAGCTATCCGCCTCGACGATCGCCACTTCCAGCAAGTTCTGACCGGGACGCGATCCGGCGGAGAGTTCGGCAGACAAATTTTGAATCAGCGGATCCAATTGCAGCAATTGCAGGGCTTCGAGCAGGCGATCCACGTTCAGCGGTTTTTCGGTGGCAATTCGCAAGCGGCTGCGGACGTAGCTGGAATTGAGCCGTTCGGTGCCCGTCACTTCGATATCTTCGAGTTCCCCTTCAATCACGCGAATCGTGACGATGCCATCTTCGAGGGTCTGCGGCGGGATCAGCGCTCCCGTGGTGATATAGCCGTTGTCCACGTACAGTTGGGTCACCGCCGATCGCGCCTGCAACAGTTGGGCAAACGAGACTTCTCCGGTGTAGGGTTGGAGAACCTCGGCAAACTGCTCGGCACTGAAGATCGTGCTGCCGATGACGTCGAACCCTTCTACGTTAATGGTTTCGGGGATGGCTTCGTCCGTCTCTCCCGGAACGAGGGGGACTGAAGGTTCGAGCAATTGTTCGGGGGGCGGGAGCGGTTCGAGTTCGGGTAACTCCGGCGGTTCGGGGCGATCCTGGGGCAGCGGATTCAACGTCGGCGGGAGGGAGTCGGTTGGCGGCGACGTTTGAGCCAGCAACGGCGGGGCGATCGAACAGGCGGCTAGCACGAACGCGGAACTGACCCATCCACGGGGCGAACGGCGGCGCGGTTGGCGCATGGAACGAATGAAAGACGCTAGGGAAGCCATGGTGAAAACCTTAACGATCGGGGTTTAGGTTGAATTGAGAATTGAACGACAGGACAGCCGAGGGAATTTAGAGATTTCGATCGCGATAAAATTGACGATAGAAAAACGATATGGTAAATGCTTCTAACGCTGGATTGGCAGACGCCTTACAAACCCCTCGAAGAATATCACCCACTTTAACTTTCCTACCATCCCAAATCCTTCCCTTCATGAAATTTGTAGCGATCTTATTGCGATCGCTTTCACAAAATTTACAAATCGCGACCCGACAATGAACTGGAAATCGCCCGTTGGGGAAAATGGTGCTCCCTCGATTCGCGCGATCGATATGTCGCAGATTCGTGCTATACCTCCCAGGCGATCGCGCCTAATTTTCTGCCCGCCCAGCCCCCGCGTAGCAGCAAAACTTAACACAAACCGCGCCGATGCCCAATACAAGGACAACCGCCCTCTGATAGACTTGTACACTGACATTACAAACCAAAGGCGCAACCTACTCAGCAGTTGGGAGGAGAGACTAAGTGGAGAGCACACTGGGCTTAGAAATTATTGAAGTGGTCGAACAAGCGGCGATCGCCTCTGCCCGTTGGATGGGGAAAGGCGATAAAAACACCGCCGACCACGTGGCCGTCGAAGCCATGCGGGAGCGGATGAACCAAATCCACATGCGCGGTCGCATCGTGATCGGGGAAGGGGAGCGCGACGAAGCCCCCATGCTCTACATCGGCGAAGAAGTCGGCATCTGCACTCGAACGGACGCCAAGCAGTACTGCAACCCGGACGAACTGGTCGAAATCGACATCGCCGTGGATCCGTGCGAAGGCACCAACCTGGTCGCCTACGGACAAAACGGCTCGATGGCGGTGCTGGCGATTTCGGAAAAAGGCGGACTGTTTAACGCCCCGGACATCTACATGAAAAAACTAGCCGCCCCCGCCGTGGCTCGCGGTCATGTCGATATTCGCAAGTCGCCGACCGAAAACCTGAAAATTCTCTCCGATTGCATGAATCGATCGATTGAAGAATTGGTGGTCGTCGTGATGGACCGTCCCCGTCACAAAGACTTGATTCGAGAAATTCGCGACGCGGGCGCGCGAGTTCGCCTGATTAGCGACGGTGACGTATCTGCCGCCCTTTCCTGTGCATTTGGCGGTACCAACATCCACGCCCTCATGGGCATCGGTGCCGCACCGGAAGGCGTGATTTCTGCCGCCGCCATGCGTTGTTTGGGCGGTCACTTCCAAGGTCAGCTGATTTACGACCCCGAAATCGTCAAAACCGGCTTAATTGGCGAGAGCAGGGAAAACAACATCGCTCGCCTGAGCGAAATGGGGATCTCGGAACCCGACAAAGTTTACAACGCCGAAGATTTGGCTTGCGGTCAAAACGTTCTGTTTGCCGCCTCCGGAATTACCCCCGGTACCCTGATGGAAGGCGTGCGCTACTTCCACGGCGGCGCTCGGACCCAGTCTCTGGTGATTTCCAACCAGTCCAAGACGGCTCGTTTCGTCGATACCATTCACATGTTCGAAGAGCCGAAATACCTCCAATTAAGATAATTCAATCGGTTCGACCGATCTCGGATCTCAAAATTACCGGGGGGCGGACCTCAGCGTTCGCCCATTGCCAGGGTCAGCCCTACGCTGTAGGCGCTTGTCCGCCAGACGTTAGAGTAACCAACTAAGGACAGTATGAGTATTGCCGTCGTAGGTCTCAGTCACAAGACAGCGTCAGTTGAAGTTCGCGAACGACTCAGTATCGGGGAACAGCAAATTGAAGGCGCGATCGCGCAACTGTCGAATTATCCCCACATCGAAGAGGTCGCGATTCTCAGCACGTGCAATCGCTTGGAAATCTATGCCGTCATGAGCGAGACGGAACAAGGATTGTGGGAAATCGCCCAATTCCTCTCCGAGCATAGCGGTTTGCCCAAACATCAATTGCGTCCCTACTTGTTCGTGCTGCTGCACCAAGATGCGGTCATGCATTTAATGCGCGTCGCCGCTGGTTTGGAAAGCTTGGTGCTTGGAGAAGGGCAAATCCTCGCTCAAGTGAAGCAAACCCACAAGCTGGGTCAGCGTCACAAGGGCGTCGGTCGCATTCTCAACCAGTTGTTCAAGCAGGCGTTGAGTGCGGGGAAGCGGGTTCGCACCGAAACCAATATCGGCACCGGAGCCATGTCGATTAGCTCGGCGGCGGTCGAGTTGGCGCAGATGAAGCTCGACGATTTGACCTCGCCGCGCATTACCGTGGTCGGGGCGGGAAAAATGGCGCGACTGGTGGTGCAGCACTTGCTCGCCAAAGGCGCAAGTCAGATCGCGATCGTCAACCGCTCGATGCATCGCGCCGAAGAACTCGCCGGTCAGTTCAAATCGGCAGACTTGCAGCTCTATCCGCTCTCGGAGATGATGTCGGTGGTGGCGGAGTCGGACTTGGTGTTTACCAGTACCGGATCGACTGAAATTTTACTCGATCGCGCCAAACTCGAAGCCAATCTCGATTCCAATCGGACGCTGATGCTGTGCGATATTTCCGTCCCGCGCAATATCAGTGCGGATACCAACGACCTGGAGAACGTCCGTTCGTATAACGTAGACGACCTCAAAGCCGTGGTGGCGCAAAACGCCGAGAGCCGCCGTCAAATGGCACTCGAAGCCGAAGCGTTACTCGAACAAGAAGTTGAATCATTTGAGTCGTGGTTGCGATCGCTCGAAACCGTTCCGACGATCAGCAGCTTGCGCAAAAAGGTCGAAACCATTCGAGAGCAAGAGCTAGAAAAAGCTCTGTCTCGCTTGGGTTCGGAATTTGCCGAAAAACATCAAGAAACCATTGAAGCCCTCACGCGAGGGATCGTTAATAAAATCTTACACGATCCGATGGTGCAGTTGCGATCGCAGCAGGATATCGAAGCCAGACGCGCGTGCATGGAAACCCTGCATACGCTGTTCAACCTCGAAACCGAATCGCGCTCTCGACAGCAGTACGGCTAAATCCAGCCTTTCTCGATCGAAAAGAAACGCGGGAGGGGCGATCGCCCCCATCCCAACCGTTAAAATACAAACTGTAGTGCGGCGAACGGTCGGTCGGCAATCTCGCACCGATCGCTCGCTGTTTTTGGGAACGAGCGCACCTTAACTCATGAGCGCACCCTCTTGGAACCGAGCCTTTCGAGCCGCGATCGTGCTGCTAGGCGGTTGGTTGGTCTTCGACCTCGTCGCCCACTTGCTAGCAGAGAGTTTGTGGTTCGCCCAACTCGGGTACCTTGCCGAGTTTTTATTGCGCATTAAAACCCAAGCGATCTTATGGGCGATCGCCTTTGGCGTCACCACCGTCTTTTTAGGGAGCAATCACGCCATCGCCCGACGCTTGGAATACCAATCGAGCGACGCTGGCGAGGGCAACTCCGACACGGGTCTGGGATTGGGAACGATATTGGTGCTATCGTGCCTGTTAGCCGTGGCGATCGCCCTGGTGCTGCTGTATTACGGTCAAGTTACCATCGGGTTTTGGCAGCCCGACCTAACGCTGCCCAACCTGATGCCCGACCTGCCGCCGCGCCTGAATTTGAACGCACTCTGGATGCTGGTACGCCAACTTCCCGCCCACCCGCTCCAGGGAGGACTGCTAGCAGGAATTGCCATTTTGCTGCTGGTTCGCCCCCAATTCAGCAGCATTGCCATTTCCACCGTCATGAGCTTGGGATTTGGCACGATTGTTTCGGGACAGTGGGCGAAAATCTTGCAGTCGCTCAACGCCACATCCTTCAACCTGCAAGATCCCCTATTTTCCCAAGACATTCGTTTTTACGTCTTCATTCTCCCCATCGGCGAACTGCTCGAATTTTGGTGGATCGGACTGTGTGCCTTTGCCCTCGCCAGCGTCACTCTGACGTACCTGCTCTCGGGAGAGGCGATCTCGCGCGGGAGTTTCCCCGGTTTCTCCTGGTCCCAACAACGCCACCTGCACGGGTTGGGCGGCTTTACCTTACTCGCAGTCGGCTTTAGCGTCTGGTTGCACCGCTACGAGCTGCTCTACTCCACCACCAGCGTCACCTACGGTGCGGGCTATTCCGACGTGTGGGTGCGCTTGCCCGCCTATACCGTCCTGAGTTGGCTGGCTGCGGGCATGGGGGCGATTTTGATGTGGCGCGCGATCTTTTGGTCGCCCCGCAAAACCGTGCGACCGTTTCAAAAAAACAAGCGCAAGCCCCAATCCGAATCGCCGCGATCGATCCTCGGCTACACCCTCAGCGGTTTTGCGTTAGCCGCTTTCGTCCTGGGCTGGGTATTACCGGCAGCAGTCCAGCGGATTATCGTCCAACCGAACGAACTCGCTCGCGAAGCGCCCTACATCGAACGCAGCATTCGGTTTACCCGGCAGGGATTCGACCTCGAAACCATCGAAGTTAAAACCTTCAATCCCCAAACCGACCTGACGACGGCAGACCTGCGCGAAAACGACCTGACCATTCGCAACGTTCGCCTGTGGGATACCCGTCCCCTGCTCGAAACCAACCGCCAACTGCAACAGATCCGGCTGTACTATAAATTCCCCAACGCCGATATCGATCGCTATACCCTCAAAAAAGAACCGACTCCCCAGGATCCGCGCACCACGGAAAACCGACAAACCATCGTCGCCGCCCGCGAACTCGACTACTCCGCCGTTCCCGAACAGGCTCAAACCTGGGTGAACGAACACTTGGTCTACACCCACGGTTACGGGTTCACCATGAGTCCGGTCAATACCGCCGCCGCCAGCGGACTGCCCGAGTATTTCGTGCGCGGTATCGGGACGGGAACGCCCGACGAAACTGGAGGACCGGTTCGCGCCACCAGCGAGCGCATTCGTGCCAGCATTCCCATCAGCCATCCCAGAATTTATTACGGCGAACTCACCGATACCTACGTGATGACCGGGACGGAGGTGCAAGAACTCGACTACCCTAGCGGCGACCAAAACGTCTACAACACCTATAGCGGTCTTGGAGGCATTCAAGTGGGGACGGGATGGCGGCGGTGGGTCTTCGCCCAGTATCTCAACGACTGGCGGATGATGCTGACGGGGGATTTTACTGCCGAGACCAAGCTGTTGTTCCGTCGCAATATTAAAGCACGAGTCAAGGCGATCGCGCCGTTTTTGATCTACGACAGCGATCCCTACCTGGCGATTGCCAATGCCAACTTGTACAGTCCCGAGGTCTCGCCGAGCGATCGCGCCAACACGCAAGACAACTATCTCTACTGGATTTTAGACGCTTACACCACCAGCGATCGCTATCCCTATTCCGACATGGGCGAAAATTCGTTCAACTACATTCGCAACTCGGTCAAAGTCGTCATCGATGCCTATAACGGTTCGGTGAATTTCTACATTGCCAACCCCGACGATCCGATCTTGAAAACGTGGCAGGCGATTTTTCCCGAGATGTTTCAACCGCTCGAATCGATGCCCCTGACCCTGCGCACCCACATTCGCTATCCGGGAGATCTGTTTTCGGTGCAGTCGGAGCGATTGCTAATCTACCACATGACGGATCCGCAGGTATTCTACAACCGAGAAGATCAGTGGCAGGTACCGACTGAGATTTACCGCAACGAACCGCAGCCGGTGGAACCGTACTATTTAATCATGAAGCTGCCGACGGCAACCTCGGAAGAATTTATCCTGTTGCATCCGTTTACGCCCCAAAGTCGCAGCAACCTGATCGCGTGGCTGGCGGGTCGCTCGGACGGTCGCCACTATGGCAAATTGCTGCTCTATCAGTTCCCCAAGCAGGAGTTGGTGTACGGTCCGGGACAAATTGAAGCGCGCATCAACCAAGACCCGCTGATTTCGCAGCAAATTTCGCTGTGGGATCGTCAGGGTTCGCGGGTGATCCAGGGGAATTTATTAGTTATTCCCATCAAGCGATCGCTGCTGTACGTCGAGCCGCTGTATCTCGAAGCCGAACAAAATAGCTTGCCGACGCTGGCGCGGGTTATCGTAGCCTATGAAAACAGCATTGCCATGGCAGAAACGCTAGAGCAAGCGCTCGATGCCATTTTCCAACCCGAAAATATCTCTGCCCCCGCGATTCTCCGTTCGGTGGAGGAGTTGTTCCCGTCGATTGACGACGTGTTGCCTCCCGCTCAAGAAGAATAGCGTTTTGCAGGCAGTGTCGATCCAGTCCGTACCATTAACCAATGACCACTCTCAAACGACGAGTCACTCGCCTGTTTCGGCGACTCATTCAAGAGGCGGAAAAGCTACCGGACGCGGATTTGGACGATCTCGGGCGCGAGTTGCAGCAGCTTTACGAAGATCTCTACATGCTCAGAGCGATTCAGGCGGCGCGTCAAAGCCTGAGTCCTGGGGATTTGCTGGCGTATGAAGAAGCCTTGCAATTTCTAGAGGGAATGGGATTTCCGGTGCGACTCGACCCCGTGACCTTTGCCTCGCGAACCCTCGACATTCGCTACGGTCGGATCTTTTTGCAGGAACTCAATCGCCTCGACCCGGTCGCCTATCAAGGGATTTACGAGTTTATTTTTGTCAAGTCGCTGCAATTGCACCAGCGTCGGGAATTTCCCAAGTTGCGATCGCTCGGATCGAGCAATATTTTTTTCCGATTTTCCCTGGAAAATTATCTGATCGGCATGGAAGTGACGGGTCACTTGGTCAAGTTTTTGCGCATTTTGCCCAAACCCGAGGAGTAGGGGAGTAGGGGATAGGGAGATGGGGAGAAACTGGGTCGGCTCTAACCCTAATTGGATTGGCAATCGCCAATTTCCCGCCAATCGGTAAACTGATGAGTGGCGATAACTCGGCAAGGATAAAACTTATGGATGCTGCGGCACTTTGGCAACGCTATCAAGATTGGCTGTACTATCACGCAGATTTGGAATTGTACGTCGATGTCAGCCGGATGCGATTTGACGAAGCGTTTGTCGATCGCATGAAGCCCAAGTTCGATCGCGCCTTTGAGGAGATGGCAAAATTGGAAGCAGGGGCGATCGCCAATCCCGACGAAGATCGCATGGTGGGACACTACTGGCTGCGCGACCCGGATTTAGCCCCTACCCCCGAGATTCGACGGGAAATTACCGAGCCTTTAGCAGATATAGAAGAATTTGTCAAGCAAGTCCACAACGGGACGGTGAGTCCGCCAGGCGCGGCAAAATTTACCGACATTCTCTCGATTGGCATTGGCGGCTCGGCTCTCGGACCTCAATTTGTCGCCCAGGCACTCGCCCCAGATCCCGCTCCCCTCGACATTCACTTCATCGACAATACCGATCCGGCGGGGATCGATCGCGTCTTGACCGAAATTGGCGATCGCCTCTCGACCACCCTGGTCTTCGTCATCTCCAAATCGGGCGGGACCCCCGAAACCCGCAACGGCACGATCGAGATCCAGCAAGCCTTTCGCAACCGCCAGCTCGATTTTGCCAAGCAAGCCGTCGCCATTACCGGCATCGATAGCAAGCTCGACCGACAAGCCCAATCCGAAGGCTGGCTGCATAGGTTCCCCATGTCCGATTGGATCGGCGGGCGTACCTCGGAAATGTCGGCAGTGGGATTGCCCGCCGCCGCCCTGCAAGGCATCGATATCCACGCCTTACTCGCCGGTGCCCAGGAAATGGACGCCGCCACGCGCGATCGCGACCTCCAACGCAATCCAGCCGCCCTGCTCGCCCTCTCGTGGTACTTTGCCGGAAACGGTCGGGGCGAAAAAGACATGGTGGTACTGCCCTACAAAGACAGCCTGTTGCTGTTCAGCCGCTACCTGCAACAACTGGTGATGGAATCGTTGGGCAAAGAAAAAGACCTCGACGGCAATACCGTCCATCAAGGCATTGCGGTGTACGGTAACAAAGGCTCCACCGACCAACACGCTTACGTCCAACAATTGCGCGAAGGGGTGCCCAATTTCTTCGCGACGTTTATCGAAGTCCTCGAAGACCGTCAGGGAACCTCCGTTGAAGTCGAACCCCAAACCACCTCCGGCGACTACTTATCGGGTCTGCTGATGGGAACGCGCAAGGCACTCTACGACAACCAGCGCGATTCGATTACCATTACCGTCCCTCGGGTCGATCCCCGCAGGGTGGGCGCGTTAATTGCCCTGTACGAGCGCGCTGTGGGACTGTACGCCTCCCTGGTGAATATCAACGCCTATCACCAGCCGGGGGTGGAAGCGGGTAAAAAAGCAGCCGCCTCGATCCTGGAATTGCAGCGGCGGGTCGTCCAAGTGCTCGACACGGAAACCGTACCCCTCTCCCTCAGCGATTTGGCGAAGAAAGCCGATGCGAGCGATCGCGTCGAGTCGGTTTACAAAATCGTGCGTCACCTGCACGCCAACCAACGGGGAGTCGTCTTGGCGGGGAATTTTGCCCAACCGTCGAGTTTGAGGGTGTCGCGACAATAAAAGCTGCAATCTGCGGCTGCGGTCAATCTCGCACTGGGGCTTCGGGATACAATGAAAGCGGAGCGAAGCCTCGATCTGGTTTTCGGTCTTGCCGGGGTGAGGGGTCGATCGACTTGACCCTGCGATCCAAGCAAAACGGGAATTGCACCCCGGTGTACCGTGGATTCGATCGCCGACTCATTCAGTCCAGCGATCGGGCGGTTTGCCACCCAGCATGGCTCGATCGCGTAGCTTGTCTTGTCAGTGCAGTTCGTCTCCCAGTCGCTAGAGCGGCAACCTTTGAACAGATTAGCGACGCATTCCTCCACCTGCTCCGAAGTGGGGGTTAAGGGGCCAGAGGGGTCACAGAAACCGCCAAAACTGATAAGATTATTTTATCTCGATAGGTACGGTAAAGGGCGAACCAAAATCCTCCTTGAGACACGACCTCTCGACGAAAGGTCAAACACCCTGTAAATCCTGTGCAGTCGGTTGATACACGTCGGACTCTAGGTAAAAGTTTCATTCATTAGCCCCACAGCGGAAACGACTTGGGGAAACCGTCCGGCTAAAGTTCTGGCGGTTCGGCGAGAATGCCGCCTGTCGCAAGGGTTCACACCTTGTCTGACACCATCACTTCGTACCAGCAAGTGATGGAGCATTCATGTAAAGTGCGGTTTGTATTCCATGCCCTTGACAATCCTTGTGGTGGATGACGATCCCGGAACCCGTCTAGCCATCAGCGATTACCTGGAAGGGGTTGGGTACTCGACGGTGTCGGCGGAAAATGGCGAAACGGCATTGACCATGGTGGAACGATACCAGCCCCACCTGCTCGTGACCGACGTGATCATGCCGTTGATGGACGGTTACGAGTTGGTACGCCAAATTCGCCAGCGTCCGGAATTTCGCTTGCTTCCCGTGATCTTTTTAACGGCTCGCAACAATACGGAGGAACGAATTCGCGGCTACCAGCTCGGATGCGACCTGTATATGCCCAAACCGTTCGAGTTGCAAGAGTTGGGAGCGGTGATTCGCAATTTCCTAGAGCGATCGCAAATTATCCAATCCGAATGGCGCTACCACGTCCAATCGACCCCAGACGACGACCGTTCCAGCGACAATGCCCCAACGCCAGCAAACGGGTCGGTGACGGTAAAAATCGACCTGACGCCCCGCGAGCGGGAGGTTCTCGAGTTGATCGCCACCGGACTCTCGAACGTACAAATGGGCGATCGCTTGCATTTGAGCGCGCGGACGGTGGAGAAATACGTCAGCTCGCTGTTGCGCAAAACCGAAACCAGCAACCGAGCGGAGTTGGTGCGATTCGCGATCGAAAATCACTTACTCTCTTAACCCTCGGCATTTGTCAGGGCGTCTCCCGTCCCCGGTGGAGTTCCAATTGGGCGATCGCGTGGCGCAACGCGCCGTCACAGGCATCGAAGAGCAGATCGAGAACCCGATCGAATCCGTCGTCTTCCCCGTAGTAGGGATCGGGCACTTCTTTGAGTCGATAGCGGGTGCAAAAATCGCAGGTCAGGCGAACTTTATCGCTGTAGCGGTTTTGGGGATCGAGGGCGAGAATATCCCAGTAATTTTCCCGATCCATTGCCAAAATTAGGTCGAATTTCTCGAAATCTCGCGGTTGAAATTGGCGAGCGCGACCGTGCAAGGTCAACCCTCGATTCGCCGCCGCTTCGACCATGCGCGGATCGGGCGGTTTGCCCTCGTGATAGTCGAGAATGCCCGCAGAGTCACAGGCGATCGCGCCCTGGAGATGGGCTTGCGAGATTAAATGGTTCATAATATTCTCTGCTGCGGGCGATCGGCAGATGTTGCCCAAACAAACAAATAATAGCTGATAAGGCATGGGGTGCATCTGTAAGGTGTTGTGTGATGGAGATCGATTCTCGAACTCGGCAAATTGGGTTTATGCTAGAGCCGCGCGTTCGCGCCACGCATCCCGCTGTCGGGATCGATGTTCCATCTGAAAGTTCGGTCAATTTTATATTAAGTTGATTCCCGATGTTTAGAACCAACCGAAGATTTTCTCTGAAGCAAAAACGATCGCGCTCCTTTCGCCCCTTGCGCGTTCTCCTGGCGATCCCGATCGTGTTGATTGCCGCAGAACTGCTGTTGTGGCTGGCTGCCGGGGATCTGTTGCGCAATTACGAAGGCGAGCCGCCGCTGGTTGCCGATTATCGCCTGCAATTTATTAATTCGCAAGGACAACCGTACGATGGGTTGCCCCGAGGCGGGCGTTTGGCGGTATCGCGCAGTACGTTTTCCGGCTACGAACTCGTTCCCGACCGTCAAGGCGATCGCTGGCAAATCGACGCCCAGGGCTTTCGCAGCGATCGCCCCGTTCCCGCCCAAAAACCGCAGGGCGAGATTCGCATTTTTGTCTTCGGGGGATCGACGGCTTTTGGATATCTCAGTTCGAGCAACGACACCACGTTCGCCAGTCAACTCGAAACTCGCCTCAACCAGCGGGTGAAACAGCAGAAGGAGAGTCCCGAACAATTCCAACCGGCGGTTTTGCCGTACCTGCGCGAAGATGTAGATAAAGCCCTCGCCCGTCCCCCCAGAATTCGAGCCGGAAATTATCGCGCCGTCAACGCTGCCGTTCCGGGGTATGCCTCGGGGAACGAATTGGCGCAACTGGCGACTCAAATCATTCAATACAATCCCGACGTGGCGATCGTGGTGGACGGTTACGCCGATTTAATGCTGCCGAGTTCTCAAGAAGCGGTCGATGTTCCCGGTACGGAAGAATTACTCGAAGATGCCCCCACCCATTTTTACCGCCACCTCAGCCAACAAGTTCGCAGTTGGATCGAGAGTACCTATCTGGTCAAAGGCATTCAGTATTGGATTCTCAAGCCCCACCAGCAACCGCTGGCGCGATGGGCACCGCAGTTGAGCGTTGTGGGGAAAAACCCCAACGTGCCTCTGTCGGACTATTTAGCGGACGATAAGGCAGAAATCGAACGCCGCGTCAATCGCTATCTCGATCGCCTGCGTCAAATGTCGCGGTTGACCCAAGCCCTCAATATTCCCTTGATTGCGGTGGTGCAACCAGAACTCACCACTCGCCCCGAAGATCGCCTCAGCGCCACCGAACGGGCAGTGCTGAACCGACTCGGTCCCCAATACGCCCAACACGCCGAAGCCAGTTACCAGCTCTTGTCGCCAAAAATCGAGCAACTCAAAGGCGAGTTACCCAATAACGTGAAGTTGCTGGATTTGTCTAAACTCTATCAAGATTTTGAGGGGCAAGCCTTTCAAGATGCCGTCCATCTCACCGACGAAGCAAGTTCCGTCTTGAGCGATCGCCTTTACCAAAACGTAACGCGATTGTTCTTGCTCCAACCCAAGCCTTACGGTCAATCTTGAGGGGTCGTACCTAGAGGCAATGGGAAGCGAGCGTCTGCCGGTCTCGGCGAGGACAAGAGGGAACCCGTTACCTGCGTCGAGGCTGGATGGGGCGATCGCCTCTTGTCCCCCATCTCGGACTTACATTCCCGGAATATTGAGTCCTCCGGTCAGTTCTTCCATACGCTCTCGCATGGTTGTCGTCGATTTTTCGTAGGCATCTTGCATGGCTTCGGTCACCAGTTCGGACACCCGCTCGGCACCCTCGCCCAAGACCTCCGGCGACACCACGGCGCGACGCGGTTCCTGGTTGCCGCTCAGGACGATTTTGACCAGACCGCCGCCTGCTTCTCCCTCAACTTCGAGTGCGTCGAGTTCTTCTTGGAGCTGTTTTGCGCCTTCTTGAACTTGCTGTGCTTTCTTAATTGCTTCGGTGAGTTCTTTCATTTTGCCTAAACCGAAGCCGAATCCTTGTCCCTTTGCCATAATCTCTCGACTCTGTATGAAGGTGAATGCAACGTGAGAGGCGATAGCAGATCGCAGGCATCCCCGCCTCTCGAATTAGAGGAATGCTGCGAGATCGCCGGAGCCATTCAGGCGCGATCGCCCGAACGGTACAGTTCTGGACAGTCTAGGCGACGTTGCCAGATTCTCCAGGGTCAATTGTAACAAATCGTCTTGGCGCGCTATCGTCCGGTCGTTCCATGTATCCCGACGCTGACCTTTCAGGTACAGCGCGGGACTTATAGCTCCGGTGAACCCCTCATTAGTTAAAACTCGCCCAAGATTCTCACTTCGGTTTCTAACCGCACGTTCCACGCTTGCTCGACGCGATCGCGCACGGCTTGAATCAGCCGAAATACGTCGTCTGCGGTGGCTCCACCGGTGTTGAGAATAAAGTTGGCGTGGCGCTGCGACACCTGAGCTGCTCCAATTCGATACCCTTTCAATCCGGTTTGCTCGATCAACCATCCGGCTGAGTACCCCTCGGGATTGCGAAACACGCTGCCGCAACTGGGCAAGTGGTAGGGCTGGGTGGTGCGGCGTTGGTTGAAGTGGGCGGCGGTACAGTCGGCGAGCTGTTGCGGGTCGTTGCCGGGTTGGAGTTGGAACGTGGCTTCTATGACCAATCGCGAACCGCCCTGCAAGCAGGAGGTGCGGTAGCGATAGCCCAAGTCGCCTGGCGTCAGCACCTCTAACGTCCCGTCCGGGCACAGGACCTTGGCTTCGACCAAATAATCGGCAGTACAGCTTTGGTGCGCCCCCGCATTCATCACCACTGCCCCGCCGACGGTGCCGGGAATGCCAACTGCCCATTCTAGCCCGCTCCAGCCCCGCGCTGCCGCTTGCCACGCCAGTTTGGGGAGGGGTTCTCCCGCCGCGACGGTGACCCGCCCGGTCTCCTCGTCAAACTGCATGTGGCGCAGGCGGCGCGTACACAGGGTCAGTCCCGGCAATCCGCGATCGCCGATTAATAAATTCGACCCCGCCCCGATTAACGTCACGGGTAAGGCGTGCGCGCGCGCCCAAGCTAACCCGGCTTTGAGATCCCGGATACAGCGAGGGGCGAGATACCACTGTGCCGGACCGCCCACTCGCAACGACGTTAGCGATGCCAGGGAAACTTGCGATCGCACGGCACAATCGCTCCCAAACGGTTGCAATGACGGGGGGTGACCCCCATCGGCGATCGCGTTGCGAGTGCGAGAGATATCGAAAGAAAGAGTCATGGTAAGTTCAACCTATGCCGATTGGGCTGAATGATTGGAATGGGGGGAGAGGGCAATATCGGCTTCGCGGTGAAAAGTCATGACGTCCGGGATGATCCGGTTGAGATTTCCCGCCCCGAGGAACAGGGCAAAATCGCCCGGACGAAGCAATTCGACCAACAGTTCGGTAACGGCTTCAAGAGATTGGCGGTAGTAAACGCAGGGGTGATGGGCGGCAATTTCATCCGCCACCCGTTCGCCACTGAGGCGATCGGGATTCGACTCTCCGGCAGTGTAGATATCGGTAACGATCGCGATGTCGGCATCGCCAAACGCCTGGGCGAAATCCGAGAGAAAGGCGCGGGTGCGACTGGGACGGTGGGGTTGGAAGATGGCAACCAACCGACCGCGATTGCGATCTTGGCGCTCTCGATCCACCCGCAGGCGAGCGGCGGCTAGGGTGGCGCGAATTTCGCTGGGATGGTGGGCGTAATCGTCTACGAAGGCAATGCCCCCTTCAATGCCGCGATATTCGAACCGACGCCGTGCCCCTTCAAACTGGGCGATCGCGGTGGCAATCGCGCCAAAGTCCAACCCGATGGCGCGACCGACGGCAACAGCGGCGAGGGCGTTGCTGAGGTTGTGTTTGCCCAGCAGTTGCAGATCGAGTTGTCCCAAGACGTTGCCCCGTTCCCAAATTCGGGCGGTGGTTCCTGCTGCGTTGTAGCTGACGCGATCGGCGCTGTAGTCGGCTCCAGTGGCGGGATCGAGGCTGTAGCTGATTTGCGGTTGCAGCAGGTCGCGCACGAGGGCGCAATCGATACAACCAATGGCGATTTGACAATTTTTAGAAAATGTGGTAAAAACCTCGACCACCGCTTCCAGGGATTCGTAGCGATCGGGGTGATCGAGTTCGATATTGGTAATGACGCCAAGGTGAGGGGCGAATTTGACCAGCGACCCATCCGACTCGTCGGCTTCGGCAACCAAGTAATCTCCCTGTCCGAGTCGGGCGTTTCCTTCCCAAGCCGCCACTTCTCCTCCCACCACGATAGTCGGATCGACGCTGGCTTTTAACAATAGGAACCCGATCAAGCTGCTAGTCGTCGTTTTCCCGTGGGTTCCGGCGACGGCAATGCTTTTGTAATCTTGAATCAGGGCAGCGAGCAAATCGGAGCGATGGAAAATCGGACAGCCCAGTTCTCGCGCGGCGCGGTATTCGGCATTGTTGGTTTGAATGGCGCTCGAACAAATCACCTGCGGCAAGTCTGAGGAGGCTCGAACGCCGTTACGACCGTTTTCTTGCTGGAGCGTCTCTACGGCGGCTTTGATGGGAAGCGGTTCGCTTTCAGGCGATCGCGGCGGGGACGAGTCAGTCGGCGAATCCGATCGCGGTTGGAAATAGCCTAAATTACTCGCCTCTTGTCGCCAAAAGATATGAGCGCCCAAGTCTTGCAGTCGCCCGGTGATGTGGTTGGATTGCACATCCGACCCGTAGACTGGCAGTTTGCGTTTGGCTAAAATATAGGCAAGGGCTGACATCCCAATTCCACCGATTCCGATAAAGTGAAATGGTCTGCCGCTAAAATCAACAGAATTCGGCATCGAAGCGCTCCTAACACACCACACCACGCCAATAACACGCGATATCATATCAAGAATTGCCCGCTTGCGGTATAGCTGGGAAAAAGGGGCATGGTCGAAAACCATGGGCAAGACCGCTAACTCGATGCGACAACCGCGAAGGCGGCGTCTGAGTTGGCAGGGCTTCTACCTGTTTGAATACAATCGCGATCTCGACATTTCCTGAAAAAATGACATTTGAAGATCGCGAGTCCGCCGCAGGCACGATCGCCCGACCGGGCTATCCATCAAGATCGGGCACTCGTCAGCTTGCAGAGTTGCATAAATTTCTACTAAGTGCAAGTCGAGAAGCGGAAAACGAAGGAGATTGTCGTGGCGATCGCGCGAAAAATGGGGGTGTTTGGGGGGACGTTCGATCCCGTTCACTGGGGACATCTGGTGATGGCGGAAATGGCACTCGATTGCGCCGGACTCGATTGTGTTATCTGGGTGCCCACCGACCGACCGCCCCACAAGCAGCACCGATCCCTCTCGCCGTTTGCGCGCCGCTGCGAAATGGTCGAAGCCGCGATCGCCCATCGTCCCGAATTTATCGCTTCCTCGGTCGATGCCAGCCGTCCGGGAACCTCCTACGCCATCGATACCCTCGGCGACTTACAATCGATCTACCCCAATTGCACCTGGCACTGGATTATCGGTTCCGATGCCTTTCAATTTCTCCCTCGCTGGCGCGGTAGCGATACCCTGGCGCGATCGTGTTGTTGGTGGGTTGCCCCGCGCGATCGCAATGCCATACAAGCCCAATGCCAGAGCGTCGAGCTTCATTTTGCCCGCCAATCGGTGCCCTTGTGCTGGCAAATCCTCCCCATGCCCGTTCTCGACCTCTCCTCCAGCTTGATTCGCCGTTACTGCCGCCAGGGACGTTCGATTCGCTATTTAGTCCCCGAGGCGATCGAGGCGTATATCCAAGTCCACCAACTCTACGGCGACCCCGAATAAATCGGGCGATCCCTCGGACTTGAACGCTGCGGTTCCGAATTGTTCGGTCTTTACGATATGATCGGGGTCATTATCAGACCCGCCATTCGTACACGCTTGGCAAGACAATAATTTCAACTTGGCAAGAACGATATTTAGACCCGCAACGGGTCGATCTAACGATAAAGTTTTGTCTAGTGCAAACCAATGCCACTCGACCTCGCGCAAAGCGAACGGCATGACTTGCCCAAGCGTGTCGGGGGCTGCCAAAGTTAGGAGGTAAAAGGTGATTAGAGTTGCGATCAACGGTTTTGGACGTATCGGGCGCAATTTCCTGCGCAGTTGGCTGACTCGGGACAATACCGAACTCGAAGTTATCGGCGTCAACGACACGTCCGATCCGAGAACCAACGCCCACCTATTGAAATACGATTCGATGCTGGGCACGTTGGATGCTGACGTCAGTGCCGATGAAAATTCTTTAAATGTCAACGGCAAGACGATTAAGTGCGTCTCCGACCGCAACCCCCTCAATCTGCCTTGGAAGGACTGGGACATCGACCTCGTCGTCGAATCGACGGGCGTTTTCGTCACTGAAGAAGGGGCTTCGAAGCATATCTCGGCGGGTGCCCAGAAGGTGCTGATCACGGCACCGGGTAAGGGCGGTCGCATCGGCACTTACGTCGTCGGCGTCAACGACCAAACCTACAGCCACGAGGATTATGCGGTAGTCAGCAACGCCAGTTGTACGACCAACTGTTTGGCGCCGGTGGTGAAGGTGCTTCACGATAAATTTGGAATTGTCAAAGGCACCATGACCACGACCCACAGCTATACGGGCGACCAGCGCTTGCTCGATGCATCTCACCGCGACGTTCGCCGGGCGCGTGCGGCTGCGTTGAATATCGTCCCGACTTCGACGGGTGCAGCGAAAGCGGTCGCCCTGGTCATTCCCGAACTTAAGGGCAAACTTAACGGGATTGCCATGCGCGTTCCGACCCCCAACGTGTCGGTGGTCGATTTAGTGGCGCAAGTCGAGCAGAAAACCTTTGTCGAGCAGGTCAACGAAGTCCTACAAGAAGCGGCGGACGGCCCGCTCAATGGCATTCTGGCATACAACGACCTGCCGCTGGTTTCGTGCGACTATCGGGGAAGCAATGCCTCGTCGATCGTCGATGCGAGCTTGACGATGGTGATGGATGGCGACTTGGTGAAAGTCGTGGCTTGGTACGACAACGAGTGGGGGTACAGCCAGCGGGTTGTGGATCTCGCCGAAATCGTCGCTCAGAAGTGGCAAGGCTAAACCGTCAGTGCGGATAAAAGGCAGGAACGTCAATTGGCGTTTTTTGCCTTTTGTCTTGAAGTTATCCCACTCACGGCGCGATCGCCGCGTTGCGGTTGAGCGATCGCGCCCTTGGCTTGTCTCAAAGTCACGAATTGCGAGCGATCGCGTCTCAGTCAATCCCGTGTTAGCCAAAGTGCTGGAAACTTTGATTTAAATCAAGTCTCAGATCGTCGAGCCACACCCCCGCCTCGTCGGTTATCGTGCCGACAATGGCAGCATCTCCCCCTACTCGTTCGACCAGTTGACGAGCTGCCTGGGCGGGCAAACACAGCATCAACTCGAAATCTTCGCCGCCGTAGAGCGCCCAATCCAATCCTTGTTGGGGGGAAACCACGCGATCGATCGCCTGGGGAAGTGGAATGCGATCGCCCTGAAGTCGCGCCCCCACGCCGCTGGCTTCGCAAATTTGGGAAATTGCGTCGGCGAGTCCGTCGCTGCTATCCATCCCGGCGATCCGTTCGGCTCCAATCGCTGTCAGATGGGGTAAAACGTCCAATCGGGGTCGAGGTCGCTGGTGAGCCTGAATTAATGCCTGTCGCTCGTCTGGGGTGAGATTGCTTCCCAAGGACGGATCGAGCAGTAACGCCAATCCCGCTCTCGACGCCCCGTGAATTCCCGTCACCACGATCGCGTCTCCCACCCGAGCCGCACTGCGATACAAGGCACGCTGGGATTCGACCCGACCGAAGGCGGTAATCGAGACGGTCACCGTGGGCGAACGGCAAATATCGCCGCCAACGATCTCCGCGTCGTAGCGACCCAAACAATCGCTGAAGCCGCCATAGAGCTGCTCCACCCACTCGACGGGCAAATCGCCATTCACGCCTAACGCCACGGTAATGGCAACGGGAGAGGCACCCATTGCGGCTAAATCCGATAAATTTGCCGCCGCCGCCCGCCAACCCACATCCGCTGCCGAGGTGGTGCGATCGCTAAAATGCACCCCATCGACCAACATATCGGTGGTAACCACTAAGTCGCGATCGTCTCCCGAAAGGGACATCACCGCCGCATCGTCGCCCACTCGGTCGGCAGCACAAAAGCGATAGAGCTGCCGCAGTAGACCTCGTTCGCCAATATCGCGCACCCGCACTGTCAAATCGCGATCGCCCTATCGATCTTCGGGCAAGCGGAGTTTGGGGAATCGGTAAAATACGTCCCCGTCCGCGTCCACTTCCATGGTGGCGGAAAATGCCTTAGCTTGGCGATCGAGATACTCTTTTGCCTCGCTGGCATCCGCGCGAGCTGCCGCTGCAATCTGAATTAGAGAAATACGTCCGTTTTGTGTTTCGAGCAAGCGGTAAAACGCCTCGTCTAACTGTTTCTGTTTGGAATTATCTCGATTTGTATTTAAAAAAAGCAAGCCAATCAGAACGCCCAAACCAACAGCTAAAAATAATTCGATGAGTATCATAAATTGTGATATAAAATTTTGAATCTAATGAGGTGAACTCCCCTATTGCCTATTTGCCTGTTGCCTATTGCCTCTTTCTTTAAGAGAGGGAAACCCGCCCGTATCGACCGAGCGCCACCTCCCTCTCTAACGTTAAGCCAAACTAAGACGACTCGGCAGTCGTTTCCTCTGTGGCGACAGCGTTCCCCTCATCGGATGCAGCAGCATTGCCCGAATCAGTTTTCTTCGCCGTCTTTTGCTTCGATTTCGACTGGCTCGGACGAACCAAATTGTCCGCTCCCGAAATCACCTCAGCCGATTCAATGATGTCGCCCTTTTCGAGATCTTCGAGGACATCTTCCCCTTCAACCAAGTAACCGAACACGGTATAGCGACCGTCGAGAACGTTAAATCCGGGCGGCGTCAGTTCCGTATCGAATCGCAGGAAGAAGAATTGCGACGAACCGCCGTTGGGGTCGATATCGGGGTGACCCATTGCCATGGCACCGTAAGCCGAGAACGGCAATACGGGTTGGGCGCGATACAATCCAGCTTGTTCTAAAGTCGTGCCGTAAATTGGCTTTTCCTCGCCCTTAATGCGAATTTCCATGGGAATAGTGCGAGTTTCGCCCGTTTCGGGATCGACAAATCCAGTTTCGGGTCCCGGCGGGTCGCCCGTTTGCACCACGTAGAATTTCTCGGCTCGGGTAATATCGAGACCGTCATAGAAATCGCGCTCGACGAGATCGACAAAATTCCCCGCCGTCAGCGGCGCGTTGTAACCATCGACGATGACTTCCATATCGCCGCGTTCGGTTTCGAATTTCACTCGGGCGCGACCTTTGAGGCGAGGCAAATCGCTGTATTCTTCTGGAATTTCAAAGGGAAACTCGTCCACCATCAGGGCTTCGAGTTTGCCTACCTTATCTAAAAGCTCTCGCCGTTGAATCCAAGCTTGTTCTTTATCTTGCGCCTCGGCGATGTCTTCAAACTCGCTGAGACCTTGTTTGATTTGGGTCAGTAACGACGTGGCTCGATCGCCATTTTCCTCGGGTACGCTCGCGAGGAGTTCGTCTTTGCGTAAGTTGAGTACGGTCAGAGCTTCGCTTAAATCGGCTTTAATCGCACTCCAGCGTCGTCGCGATCGCAATTGCGTGCCGATATCTTCTAACGCGCCTTGAATTTTGCGTACGGCATCGTTATCGATGGGCAAAGCATATTGCAGTAGCGATTCGCCGCTGGTAATGGCATTGCCCGGTGCGAGGCGGCTCTCGCGACGGCTGTTATCGCCGCCACCGAAATCCCACCAAGCTGCGCTCAGTCCTAGAGAGAGTCCCACCAGGATTACAGCAACTAGACCCGTCTTGAGCCAGCGTTTGAATCCGTCCATGATTGCGTCTTATCGTTTTGAAATTGCAAGTGGCTCGGTTGTCCGCGCGATCGCGCCATTGCCGTTTCCACTCTCACCATATTGCCATAGGGCTGTGGGCGAATCGACGTTCCCGAGGTGAATTTTATCGGCGGGGGCTGGCGTTCTGCCTCAGCGATGAGAGAAAGGGTGCGTTGGGGGGTAAAATGAGATGCCGATTGTTCTGCCCGAAAAGATCATGATCTCCTCTAACGACTTTAAAACTGGTGTGACGATCGAACTCGACGGATCCATTTGGCGGGTTGTGGAATTCCTACACGTCAAACCCGGTAAGGGATCTGCCTTCGTGCGAACGAAGTTGAAAAACGTCGAAACCGGAAGCGCCATCGAACGCACCTTCCGCGCTGGAGAAACGGTTCCCCAAGCCACCTTGGAAAAGGTGCCGATGCAGTATACCTACAAAGACGCCGACCAGTACGTCTTTATGGATATGCAAACCTTTGAAGAAACCCGGTTGATGCCCGAGCAAATTGGCGATCGCGTCAAGTACTTGCTCGAGGGAATGGAAGTCAACGTGATTCGTTGGGAAGATCGGGTGCTGGAAGTGGAATTGCCCACCTCGGTGGTGCTGGAAGTGACCGAAACCGATCCCGGCGTCAAAGGCGATACCGCCACTGGCGGCACCAAACCCGCCACGGTGGAAACGGGAGCGCAGGTGATGGTTCCCCTGTTTATTTCGGTGGGAGAGCGGATTAAAATCGACACCCGCAACGATTCTTATTTAGGGCGAGACAATTAATTCATGGCGTCGAGCGATCGCCCGTCTTTGGCAAGCGCGTCCCCCGCGTCAAAGACCGAATACCGCAGATAAAGGATAAATTAAACCGTGCAATTGGATTTCAACGAACTCCGCGAACTGTTATTTGCGCTCAATAGCACTGACATTTCGGAGCTAACCCTCAAAAGTGGAGATTGGGAACTGACCGTGCGCAAGGGAATGGCAGTCGATCGCCTGTCGCCTGCTCTCGAATCCGCCTTGGCTGGCGCGTCTGCCCAATCGTCACCTCCACCACCGAGTCCTGGAGGAGAATCGGGGACATCTGGCACGGCAGAAACGGCAGAAGCTGCCTCGTCGGCGGGTGCCGCACCGCCGGGAGAACCCAAGGGGGTCGAGGTGACTTCGCCAATGGTGGGAACCTTCTATCGCTCTCCCGCTCCAGACGAACCGCCATTTGTCGATGTGGGCGATTGCATTACCCAAGGACAAACCGTCTGCATTATTGAAGCGATGAAGCTGATGAATGAAGTGGAGGCGGAAGTCTCGGGGAACGTGATCGAGATCTTGGTTGAAGATGGCGAACCCGTCGAATTCGGTCAAGCCCTCATGCGCGTCGATCCGAGTTAGGCTTCGCGATTAAAGACATCACGCGGTGCGGCATTGCTTAAGAAATTATGAAGGAATGGGTTTAATTACTCTATCTTCATAGACGCCTAGACTGTTACAATACGGTAAACATAGGTACCTCGTGGGTTAACCCTGATGAACACCGGACATCCTGTTCCTCAAGAAGTCGTGCAGTACATTACCGAATACTTCAGTATTTTGAGCGAGCCAATGCGGCTGCGGATTTTAAACCTGCTTCGCGACGGCGAAAAATGCGTGCAAGAGTTGGTCGAAGCCACCGAAACCAGCCAAGCCAACGTGTCCAAGCATCTGAAAGTCATGCTGCAAGCAGGCATTCTCAGCCGCCGCAGTGTCGGAACTTCAGCTTATTACCGCGTTGAAGACGAGCTGATTTTCGAGTTGTGCAATCTCGTGTGCGATCGCCTCGCGACGCGCATCGAACAGCAAGCTCGCCACTTTCGCGCGTTTAGCCTGTCCCACAAGCGATAATAAGCTTGACCGATTTATAAGAATAACCTACATCGCAAATTCAGCTTCAAACTGCTGGCGGGTAATCGGTTGAGGGATTTCTAAGCCTTCACCGCCTAAATACTGAAGCGGTTCTCCTTCAACCGAAATCCAGACGGAGGTGTCTTTGTCTAATGTCGTTGCCGTGTACACCACCTGCGCCAACCGTCCGGTCATCGACGCGCTTCCCCCGCCAGTGGTAAATTCTTGCGACAAATTAATATGCACGCCATCCTGTTTGACCTCTAAATTTTGCAGGCGGGTTCCGGGTGGAATGGTCGAGAACGCCGGAGATTGTTGCGGTTGTTCGAGCAAGCGCTGGAATGCTTCGGTGAGAATGGTTCCCGGCTCGTCTGAGGTGGCTTCGATGCGAACGGGATTCGGGACGAGTTCCAGACTGGTTCCCGTATCTTCGAGCCAATAAATTCGCGCGGTTGTTTCGGCGGTCGCTTGAGGCGAAGATTGCTGCGGCGAGGGAACTGTCGCGCTCGGTTCCGAAGTCGCCGAGGTTGGGGCGTCCGAGTCCGATGGACTCGATTTCCAACTCCACCACGCCGTTCCACCGGCAACAACGACGATAACAGCCGAGACGCCAGCAATCAGTGCAACTGGAATGCGACGAGCTTGTGGTTCTTCCATGAGCAAGAATTCTCCTGAGTCGTCAAACGATTGGCGTGCGAGAAGCGTCGAGTTCTCTGTGCAGTACGCCGCTCCTTAACTACAAAAATGAAGCCCGTTTTTCCAGAAATTTAAACCGCGATCGCCCCAACTTTATCGCCTTATTGACGGTCTGGATCGATCCGTGCGAAGGCAGCGACTTCCAGGCGATCGCTCGTAATTTCAAATTGTAACAGCCGAATCAAAATTCCCCGGCGCTCCAACGCCTGCAAGTCCAGTTGCCGATTTAACCCCTCGCTCAACGCTTCGAGTAACTGTTCGGGGGCGTCCTCTTGGTTGACGCGGACGATCGGTTCGACCAAGCGCACTCGGCGACCGTTAGCAACGGTTAATCCTGATTCCACGACAATGTCGAGGGTATCCGGATAATCTTTCTCCTGAATTTCGACGCGAAAGCGGACTCGATTCCCGTCGAGAAAGTCGATGCGGGGTTGGCGCAGGCGGTAGCGGTTGGCTTGTTCGGCTTGGGGAGCGTCGATGATGCTAATGCCGAGATCGCGCAATTTTTGGTGGAGTCGGGCAGATCGCGCGCCAGAGGCATCCCGCAATTGCAGGGCGCGGTTGAGGTCGTCTTCCGTTAATACCAGCCGAATTGCGCCTTGTAAGGGGCGATCGAGCGACGAAAAATCGTCCGAGTCCAAATAGATGGCGTCGGTTTCGACCTCCAACGCCGCAATTCGGATTTGGAATTCCTCGATCTGCTCGATGGGCACCAGCCACAATCCCCGACCGGCTAAGCGCAACCGATCTACTTTCCCGTTGAGGAGTTGGTGGGTCGGCGCGTTATCGATCCGCAGTTGCAACTGTTCGACCGACTCGAAGCGATCGCGAATTGCCTGTTCTCCCACCACGTCGAGAACCGTTCCCGCCGGAGAAGTCAGACCGAAGAGGCTCGAAAGCAGAATTGTGAGGAATTCCATAGCGGTTATGTCGCGGCTTGGGTGCGTTGTTGCAGCGTGGAAACCACGTCTTCGACAGGAACCTCGATCGCCTCGTGGGTGGCGCGTTCGACCATTTCCACTTTGCCGTTTTTGAGCGATCGCCCCGTGACGATGCGATAGGGAATCCCGATCAGGTCGGCATCTTTAAATTTAACCCCAGCTCGTTCGTCGCGATCGTCGAGGAGGGTTTCGACTCCCGCCGCATTCAACTCGGTATAGAGTCGTTCGGCGACCTCCATTTGTTTCGCGTCGGTGACCTTGGGAACCACCACGATCGCGTGGTAAGGGGCGATTTCCACGGGCCAGATTATGCCATCTTTATCGTAAGATTGTTCCACCGCCGCTTGCGCCAATCGCGACACGCCCACGCCGTAGCATCCCATCACCAACGGTCGTTCTTCTCCCTGCTCGTTGGTATAGGTGGCACCCATGGCTTCGGAATATTTTGTCCCGAGTTGGAAAATGTGACCCACCTCGATTCCCCGCGCCGTTTTCAAGGTTTGAGACGGATTGCTCGCCGCGCGATCGCCCGCCATTGCCTTACACAAGTCAACCACGAACTCCGGTAAGGGAAACGAATCGCCCCAATTGGCACCGACGACGTGATATCCCGCCTCGTTCGATCCCGTGACGAAATTCTTTAACTCGGTCACCGTCGGATCGGCAATTCGCAGGAATTCCGGCGCGATATCCTCGGCGCGGCGAATGTAGTCGTTCGATAAATCCGGCGCAATGTAGCCCAGCGGGAGCGGTTTCGCCGCCCATTTTTGCTGCGCGTCCGCATCTGGAACCGTCAGGGCTAACAGGGAGTTTGCCCCATAGCGATCGGCGAGTTGGCTCAACTTATTCTGTAATTTAACATCGTTGACATCGCGATCGCCCCGAATGCTCGCCAGCACCAACACCGCTTTTCCGTTGTCGTAAATCGCTTGATACAAGACGTTTTTCACCACCTGCGTCGGCGCACACCCGAGAAACTGACACAACTTCTCAATCGTTTCGGTTCCCGGCGTTTCCCGTTTTTCGTAGGACTCGAACGGCGACGGTTCGGCATCTGGCGGGAGCGATACCGCTTTTTCCACGTTGGCGGCGTACTGACCGTCTTCGGTGTAGAGCACTTCGTCTTCCCCCGCTTCGGCGAGTACCATAAACTCTTGAGATCCCGAACCGCCAATGGCACCGGAATCGGCTTCGACTGCCTGAAATTCCAACCCGCAGCGGCGCAGCATATTGCGGTAGGCGCGATCCATGTCCCGATAGGTTTGCTTCAGGCTGTCTTCGTCGCAGTGGAACGAGTAGCCGTCCTTCATGATGAATTCCCGACCGCGCATTAAGCCGAAACGGGGGCGAATTTCGTCGCGAAACTTGGTCTGGATCTGGTAAAGGTGGAGGGGGAGCTGGCGGTAGGAGCGGATCGAATCGCGAGCCACGGCGGTAATCACTTCCTCGTGGGTCGGTCCGAGTCCCATTTGTCGCTCTTGGCGATCGCGCAGGGCGAACATGATCCCTTCCGCTTGAGTATAGGTGTCCCAGCGTCCCGATTCTTGCCACAACTCCGACGGTTGCAATTGCGGCAGCAAACATTCTTGCGCTCCCGTGGCGTCCATTTCCTCGCGCACGATGCGAGACACCTTTTGCAACACCCGCCACATCAACGGCAAATACGCATACACCCCACTTGCAATGCGACGGATATAGCCAGCGCGCAGCAGCAGCTTGTGGCTGGGGATCTCTGCTTCCGCCGGATCCTCGCGCAGGGTAACCAAAAACATTCGTGACAGTCGCATTGCGTGTTTCCCTTCTCTGACTTCGTTACTCGACGATCCTCATGATACGGCGTCGGCTAACCCAATGCGTACATCCAGCCGTCCCGACTGCAAATTCGCACGATTCCGTCCCAGACGACGGGGGTGGATTCGAAGGAAACGCCGGGTTTAAAATGGGCAATGCGCTCGACAATGAGGCGGTAGCGATCGCCTTTGGAATTGACGAGGGTGTCGGGAGTGGGCGATCGCGTGGGTTCGAAGTTCAGTTGAAATAAATGGACGCCGTTATATCCGGCGCTGACGAGGCGATTGCCATCGGTAAAAATTGGGGTTGAAATGGATGTCCCGATTTGGGCTTTAAAGGCAATGGTGGGAACGGGATGGGATTGTTTTAATCGGGGATTGTTTGCCGTTTTTCCAGAAAGCTGGTGTTGGCTGCCAATATACAAGTTGCCATCGATCGCGTTGGTGGCAAATAATGCCGGGATGTCGTCGTCGCGATACTCGTCATTCAACGCCGCCGAACCGACGACACCGCCTTGCCATCCTTTAAACTTGCGATTTCCCACGGGTAAAAACCATTCGACACAATCTTGGGGCGATCGCGTGGGGTCGAGTTTTAAAATGCCACCGTAACCGGGAATGTATTGTTTTTCAATCGCGCAGAAGAGTTTCCCTGCTTTGGAAATGGCAATACTTCCGTTTAAATCGCCGCCGACGAGAACGTCCCAAACAATGGTTTTCGCGGCGATATCGATGCCGTAGATATGTCCCGAACCCGCCGCTACGTAAACGCGATCGCCCAAACGGGAGGGGGAAGATTCGGTCACTAAGTTCCCGCCATTGCGCCGAATGTCGGCAGTCGAATACAGCAGAACTTCGGCTAAAACCTGCGGTTGAACGATGCCTCGATCGACCTTTGCCGTTGCCACGGAACTGTTAAGAAAGTAGCCAATTCCGTTTTCGCTGGCATTAAAAATGATCCCGTTTCCCAAGTCAATTGCGCTGCTGTCGTTGTCGCGACTGTAACTGTGGGTTTTGCGAACGTTCAACCGCCACAATTCTTCTCCGGTGCGAAAGGAAATAGCGCGAAAGCTGGGGACGGGTTTGGGAGTGGTCAGCGGATTGTGAATTCCCCTACGACTGCCTTGCAACACCACGATGCGATTTTCCGCTGTCGCCGTGGGGTCGATATACACCGTGGAACTGCCTTTAAGAATATCGTCGAATTTGTAGCGCCAAACCTCGCGATGGGTGTCGAGTTCGAGTTTGCGTAAATGGTGGTCGTACGCGCCAATTGTTAAATACGTTTTCTTGCCATCTCGCGTAATCGTCGGTTGTCCCGTCCATCCCGCACCGCTCCAAATTTTATAGCCGCCACCGACATAACTTTTTCCGCTACCGAGGTAAAAGCGATCGACGAGATTCAATCCCGCCGGCGTTCCCCGACCGTAGAACCGTCGCTGGTCGTTTCCCAAATAGGTGGGAACCAGCAATTCCACTTCAGGGGTGAGGGTGGTCAGAAAGCTGCGAACGTGGTTATCGACCGTGGTGGAAAGGGAACCGCTAGGGAGAGTATAGCGAGCTTTGGCACGACGCGATCGGAGCAAAATTGACCCGAGCGAAGTTCCGAGCAAAAATGTTAGAGCAAACCGATTGAAATTTCGCCGCGACAAAGTCATCTTAGAGATAGCGATCGCCCATGGACGAGCGTTGTGTATCGTAGCGCATTCACGATCGGCGCAATCGGGGTCGTAACGCGACCGGGTGCGATCGCGCCTCCGGTTACTGTCAATGCTTTAACCTCGGTATTTTGAGAGCGAGACCGACTATGTTTAACGCCACCGAGATCATGATCGACCACTTCGTGGATCGACTGCAAGAGGGCTACCACCGCACCTACGGCGGTTTAAAATCAGACTACGCCGAAATTATCGCTTGGGCGGGAAGCATGGCGTTGGAGAATATTGCCAACAGCGATGCGCTCTATCACAATGTCGAACACACGATCCTCGTGACCCTCGTGGGACAAGAAATTTTGCGAGGTCGGCAAATTCGCGAAGGCGGCGTGTCCTGCGACGATTGGCTTCACTACATTATCGCCCTATTGTGCCACGATATTGGTTACGTCAAGGGGGTCTGCCGTCAGGATCGTCCCTATGAAAATCTATTTGCTACTGGGATTAACGGCACGATGGTATCGCTTCCTCCTGGGGCGACAGATGCCAGTCTGACGCCTTATCATGTCGATCGCGGCAAGCTATTTGTAGACGAGCGGTTTAGCGGTCACAAGCTGATTATGGCGGATACGATCAAGCGCCATATCGAACTGACTCGCTTTCCCGTCCCGGCGGGGAAGGAACGGGAGCAAACCACGAATGGACCGGGGTTGGTTCGAGCTGCTGATTTAATCGGTCAGTTGAGCGATCCGCGTTATTTAAATAAAATTGGCGCGCTGTATTACGAGTTTGAGGAGACGGGGGTTAATAAGAGTTTGGGCTATCGCCATCCGGGAGATTTACGGGAAAATTACGCTCGGTTTTACTGGAATGGGGTCTATCCCTACGTTAAGGATGCGCTGAAGTATTTGTCTTTGACGCAGCAGGGACAGCAAGTGAGTGCCAATCTCTATGCGAACGTGTTTGTGGTCGAACACAGCGGTTGACGATCGCGATTGGGGCGTTTGAGCGCGACCCGGATTTGTCTTTCGAGGCGATCGTCGGGTCGATTGTCGTTCTTCGGTTGGTTGATTTGAATCATATTTTGTTTTATTAACTATTAAAATCTCTCTATTGAAGAGGTTTAAAACAAAAAAACACCTTAAACATCGGGCTAGCGTTGGCGTCCGATTGGTTTGAGGCGTTTAAAAAAGTTAGGTTTTGGGCGATTGGTTTTCAGTTAAGTGAATGTTTCCAATCAAATGAGTTCCTCAGCGAGTGGGG
>CAYQUF010000009.1:45940-54469 GCA_964420595.1 uncultured bacterium | reverse complement strand
CGCTAAAGCGTTTACTACGAACCTGGGAATAAACGCTAAAGCGTTTACTACGAACTGACCGCCGATTGTTGGCGATAGCGATAGTATGCCGCACAGGCGCCCTCGGAGGACACCATTGGCGCGCCGAGGGGGTGTTCTGGCGTACACGACGTGCCAAATGCCTCGCATTCGTGGGGTTTCTTGATCCCCTGCATGATTTGACCGCTAATGCACTCCGATTCGGCGTTCGACGATTCAACCCCGTCTAACTCGAACCGGCGACAGGCATCGAATTGAGCGTACTCCTCGCGCAATCCCAACCCGCTTTGGGGAATTTCGCCGATCCCGCGCCACCGACGGGGAACGATTTCAAACACTTCTCGTAAAATATGTTGGGCGGTTTCGTTGCCTTCCCGACGCACCGATCGCGCGTATTGATTTTCCACCGTCGCTTGTCCGGTTTCTAACTGCTTGACGCACAGGTAAATCCCCTGCAAGATATCCACCGGCTCGAATCCCGTCACCACGATCGGAACGTTGTATTTTTGCGCCAGGGGTTCGTACTCGGTATATCCCATTACCGTACAGACGTGACCCGCTGCTAGAAAGCCTTGCACGCGGGTATCGGGAGCCGATAAAATTGCCGCGATCGCCGGGGGAACCAACACGTGGGACACCAGCATCGAGAAGTTATCCAGACCCTGTTGGCGCGCCTGATACGCTGCCATCGCCGTCGCTGGGGCGGTCGTTTCAAATCCGACGGCAAAAAAGACCACTTGCCGATCGCGGTGTTCTCGCGCCAATTTCAGGGCATCTAGGGGCGAATACACGATGCGAACGTCACCCCCCGCCGCTTTCACCGCCAGCAAATCGCGATCGCTCCCCGGTACCCGCAGCATATCGCCAAACGAGGTAAAAATGACATCGGGACGAGAGGCTAGGGCGATGGCGCGATCGATTAACTCAATCGGCGTCACGCACACCGGACAGCCGGGACCGTGAATTAAGGTGATGTCATCGGGCAATAACTCGTCGATGCCATATTTAACGATCGCGTGGGTCTGACCGCCGCAAATCTCCATCAGCGTCCACGGTTGCGTGGTGACCTCGGCAATTTTCCCGGCGTAGGTTTGGGCGGCTTTGGCATCTCGGTATTCGCTGATAAATTTCATCTCGCTCCCCCTGCAAACCCCCTCTAGCGTAGCAAACCGGGAGGATGAGATGATGGAACGGGACGTTTAACGACTCGAATTGAAATGAGCGATCGCAATGTTGCTATTATCGGGTGCGGCTACGTGGGAACCGCCGTCGCCAAAACCTGGAAGCCAATGGGACTTTCCCTCACCGTGACGACGACTACACCCGATCGCGTCTCGGAACTCGAACCCATTGCCGATCGCGTGGCGATTGTCCGAGGGGACGATCCGGCGGGATTGATTTCAGTCCTGCGCGATTGCCACTGTGCCTTACTCAGCATCGGTGCCAAAGGCGGCGACTACGAACAAACTTACCTCAAAACTGCCCGCACCCTCGTCTCGATCTGGCCGGAATTGCCAGATTTGCGCCAAGTCATTTATACCGGAAGTTACGGCATCTACGGCGATCGCACTGGAGCCGACGTAGACGAAACTACCCCCGTTCTCCCCGCAACTGATAAGCATCGCATTCTCCACCAAACCGAGGAAACCCTGCTATCGGCGTCCGACGACAACCGTCGCGTCTGTATCTTGCGATTGGGTGGCATTTACGGACCGGGACGCACCCTGGCGCGAATTTTCTCCCGTGCGGCGGGAAGTACGCGACCGGGAGCTGGGGAGGAGGTGACCAATTGGGTTCATCTCGACGATATTGTCGGAGCGATCGAATTTGCCCGCGATCGCCAATTGCAGGGGATTTACAATGTGGTCGATGACTCCCACTTGCTGCGTCGGGAGTTAATCGATCGCGTCTGCGAGCAAAACGGCTTAGCCAAAGTCACCTGGGATGGGTCCCGTCCCAGTTCGCGATCGACCAACGTTCGCGTGTCGAACCAGAAGTTAAAAGATGCCGGATACTCGTTCGTGCGACCTCAAATTGTTTTAGAGTAAAACCAAGATTTTAAACGCGGATAAGATGCAGACGACTCCTCAAAGCGATCGGCAAACCCCAACCCAGTTTTACACTTGGAAAAACTATCGTTGCGCCTACGAAGTTTGGCAGCCGGAAAATCCCAGCGACAGTGACGGTACGCCCTTGTTATTAATCCATCCCGTCGGCGTTGGATTATCCCGCAAATTTTGGCAGCGATTTTGCCAGCAATGGTACGACAGCGGACGCCGCAATTCCATTTACAACCCCGACCTGCTCGGCTGCGGCGACAGCAATATGCCCACCGTTGCCTATCAACCGAGCGATTGGGCGCAACAGTTTCAATATTTTATCGAAACGGTCGTCAAGCAACCGGTTATTTTAGTGGTTCAAGGGGCATTATTTCCCGTCGCCATTTCCTTAGTCCAACTGCAATCCAACGATACCAATTGGATTCGCGGTTTGGCGCTCTCGGGTCCCCCCGCTTGGGCAGTCATGACGCGATCGGCTCCTCAATGGCGGCAGCGATTGGCGTGGAATTTATTTAATTCGCCGTTAGGCAATGGGTTTTATCGCTACGCCCGGAGTCGAAAGTTTCTGGAGAACTTCTCGGTTAAAGAACTGTTTGAAAACAGCGAAGATGTCGATCGCGAATGGTTGGATATGCTCGTGTCCGGCGCGCAAGATCCAGCCAGTCGCCATGCGGTGTTTTCCTTTTTATCGGGATTCTGGCGCAAAGATTACGGCAGCGCCATTTCCCAAATCGTCCAACCGACCTTAGTTCTCGTGGGCGATTACGCTTCTAGCATTAGCAAAGAAGGCAAATCCGAAACTCCCGATCGCCGCGTGGAAGAATACCTCGAACACCTTCCCAACGGACGAGGCAAAAAAATTCCCGGTCGGAATGTATTGCCCTACGAATCGACCTCGGAATTTGTAGAGGCGATCGCGCCATTTGTGGCAGAGATTCAATAGCCAATTCCAAGGTTGAGAAGGTCAACTCTCGGTTGCCCGTTACCCGTTGCCTGAAAAAAAAGCAGCCCGCTCTGGGACTGCCGATTCGGATAAGGATACATGAGGTTAGTTTCACCATAAGGGCATCCCGGCTTACTGGGAGACCGAGTTACCATTTTTGATACGAGTCTGTAATTGCAAGATGGATCGCCATTCTCGATCCCGATCGCTCCAGGTGGGAGACGTGGTCTTCCCGACGACGTACGGTCCCCAGTACCAGCGAGATCCGTCTTGAGCGAAAGCAACCAGGACATCTCCCTGGCGCACTTGCAGCGTCTGGTCGGGAAGCGAGAGCAGCAATCCTTTTTGACTGCCTTCGCCGGGGGCAAAATCCCAATGGACGGGTTCGCCGTACGGTTCGCCCTCTGGCGGTTGTTGCAGCAGGGCAATGCGGACGGGATGGTCGGTGCGGTTGCTCACGCGCAATGCCCCGAGATCGCCTTGAACGGACGCGGATGGCACGCGATCGCTCGATTCCGTTTCAGCCAGGTCTGAGGGGGAGGGAGCAGGCGATGCGACCCGATTTGGAGAAGCCGGTCGGATCGAGGCGTTGGCGGGTGGGGGAGGGGGAAGCGACAAGGAGGAATCGATCGCCGTTGTGGGTTGGGGTTCGATTGAGGCGGTCGAGATGGCAAAATGGATGCCGCTCAGGAGCAGTCCTCCAACGGCAACGCACAAAACTAAGATTGCGGTTGGGCGGATTTTCAAGTTCATAGTCGAGCTTCAATCGATCCGAGCGAGCGAATTGACAGGGGACAGAGCAAAGCAGTATATCCTAGCCAAGGGGGGGTTAGATGCTTGTCTCATCTCCATCGAGGGGAATCGACCAGCGCGGGGAGTCCATGTATCCCGACGCTCGCCGTTCCGGTACAGCGCGGGACTTATCGCTAAGCGAACCCCTCACAAGTTAAAACTGCACCAGCACAATCCGATTCATGCAAAATACTCGCCTCAACAGTTTGTTCGACCGAGCGTTCGACCGACTCGGACAGTGGTTGCGAAATCCTTGGCGACGAGTGTCTTTGTTACTCATTAGCGTGTTGTTTGGCTTCTTTCTAGGGACAGCCATTTCGACGGTGGCGGGACAGCGAGGCGATTTGGATATTATCGTAGCTGCTTTGCTCTTGCTGGCAAGCGAGGCGATTAACTGGTTGGTTTACCGCCGTCCTCGCCGTCCGAATCCACCGGTGGCGATCGAGATTGCCAATGCACTCAAGATCGGGGTGATTTACAATTTGTTCGTGGAAGCGTTTACCCTCGGTTCCTGACGTCTTTCACTGTACCTAGCTGTCTGAAGCCGTTCGATCCCGATGTCATCCCTCGAATCGCTATTGCAAAAAACCTTAACCGATCGCCCGCTAACGCCATCGATGGAGGGGCAGCTCATCGATTGGGAACTCTCGGACGAGTCGCGATCGCGCGCGTTTGGGATTGCGCCAGACAACGCTAGCGAAATCGTGCAATCGCGAGTGCAATTCTTGCGACGGGCGGTGCAGATAGCCGATCGCTTTCCCGTTACTCCCAGTCTAACGCTGTTATGGCGGCTGTGGTTGCCCCTGGCAGGGCAACTCGCCCAATGCTGTCAAGGGCGCGATCGCCCGTTGGTTCAAGGCATTTTAGGGGCGCAAGGAACGGGAAAAACGACCCTTGCCACGAGCTTGCAGACGATCTTAGCGCAATTGGGCGTGCGGGTGGCAACGCTGTCAATTGACGATTTTTATAAAACTTATGGCGATCGCCAACGCCTGAAGCAACGGGATCCTCGCTTGGTGTGGCGCGGTCCGCCGGGAACTCACGATATCGAGCTGGGGATCGCCACGATCGATCGCTTGCGGGACGGGGATCGATCCGAGCCGGTTGCCGTTCCCCGGTTTGACAAGTCGGCGTGGAACGGTCAGGGCGATCGCGCCGAACCCGAATGGATCGAGGGAGTGGATCTCGTCATTTTGGAGGGATGGTTGGTGGGGATGCGACCGATCGATTCGGCGGCATTCGACACGGCACCGTCTCCGATCGACACGGAGGGCGATCGCGAATTTGCCCGCGACAATAACGAACGCTTGCGCGACTACCTGCCCCTGTGGGATCGCTTGGATCGCTTCATCGTCCTCGATCCCGTCGATTACCGCTTTAGCTTGCAATGGCGACAGGAAGCCGAACGCAACGCGATCGCGCGGGGCAAAGCCGGAATGGACGTTTCACAAGTGGAGCAATTTGTCAAGTACTTTTGGAAAGCACTTCACCCAGAATTATTTGTCCCGCCCTTGCTCGAAACTCCCCAACGGACGGATTTAGCGATCGAAATTCAGCGCGATCGCTCTCCCGGCAAGATTTACGTCCCCAGCTAGCGAGCCGACGCCTCGGTCGAACCGGACTGATGGGCGGTGATGTTTTGCTGCAACACTTCGAGCGCCTTGGCGTATTGCGGATCCTCGGGCGTCCCGATTTTCGTACGATTGTCGCGCAGCAATTCCCGCTGCTGTTCAGTCAGCTCTACCTTGATATCGGGATAAATCCCTTCCTTATTGATATCGCGACCGTCGGGGGTGAGGTACTTGGCAATGGTCACCGCCAGTCCGGCACCATTTCCCAGACCGCGCACCGATTGCACCAACCCTTTTCCGAACGTCTTGGTTCCGACAACGGTGGCTCGTTCGTTATCTTGCAACGCGCCGGATAAAATTTCGCTGGCACTTGCCGACCCGCCATCAACGAGAACCACCAACGGCCGATCCGTCAAGGCGCGATCGTTAACCCGCCAGCGATCGCGTTCTCCCTGGCGATTCACCGTCGAGACGATGGTGCCGTCGTTCAACCACATCCGCGCGATTTCGATACTGGCATTGAGCAAGCCACCCGGATTGGAGCGCAGGTCGAGAATGTAACCCCCCACGTTTTTCTCTTGTAAGTCCTTAATCGCCTCTCGCATTTCCAACACGGCATTGGCGTTAAACTGCGTCAGGCGAATGTAGCCGATATCGTGGGGGTTGAGATCGCGATAGCTAGCGCGAACCGGATGGATTTCAATGCGATCGCGCGTGATGACGTAATCTTTAGTCGTTCCTTCCCGGCGAATCGTCAGGGTCACCTCGCTTCCCACCGGGCCGCGAATTAAATTCACCGCCTGGTTGAGATCCATCCCCTCGGTACTTTGACCGTCAATTTCGACAATGATATCTTGCGCTTGAATGCCCGCTTCAAACGCCGGCGTATCTTCAATCGGAGAAATCACGACCAATTCGTCGGTTTCCTCATCCTGAGCCAGTTGAATGCCAACCCCCGTCAGTTCGCCAGAGGTGTCGATTTGCATGTTTTTAAACTCGTCGGGATCCATGAAGCGCGTATAGGGATCCTCGAGTTTTTCCAGCATCTCCCGGATTGCTGTATACGCCTCCTCCTCATCGGAATAAGATCGGTCTAGGTATTCGCTGCGAGTCGCGCGCCAATCAACGCCGTTAAACGTTGCATCGACGTAGTTTTTATCGATGATTTGCCAAACTTCATCAACGAGTTCTTTGGGGCTATCTTGAAAAAAGGCTTGACCTTTTAAATGAATCCCAGCCCCGACAATAGTAACGGCAGTTAACGTAACGACCGTTGCGCCAACGACGAGTCCACGGGTTTTTGTCATAAAACCTCCTGGGCAGTTTGGAAACCCCATCTCTTGCGATAGCGGGGCGGAAAAACAACGAGCGGGTCACAATCCCGCATCACTCCGGTATTGAGTTCGCACCGGACGACCGACTCAGCGACACCTGGCAATGGGGATTTGACCAAAGCAATAACCGCGATCGCCGATTGCCTTGTCCTGGGAGGACTGAGACACCGCAACACTCCGATCCTGGGATTGGGGATGCTAGCGATCGCCTGTTGACTAAGCCGGAGAAACGACTACTAATGAATTACGCCCACTCTAGCACAAGCCTGGGAGTGGAGGCTTCGGCATATTCCTCTATGCAAGCGAGGCAGCCAAGCCTCCGGAGAGAAGTTTTACGGATCGACCCAGCGACCGTCAGCTTTAATTAAGTTAATTAACTCCTCGACGCCCTGTTCTTCGGGAACTTTCTTAATCTCCTCGCGACCGCGATAGAGGGAAATATACCCCGGTTGCTTGCCGACGTAGCCGTAATCGGCATCCGCCATTTCTCCCGGCCCGTTGACGATACATCCCATCACGGCAATATCGAGTCCGGCCAGGTGGCTGGTGGCATCGCGGACCTGTTGCAGCACGTCTTCGAGATTAAACAGCGTCCGACCGCAAGAGGGACAGGCGACGTATTCGACCATGGTCTTGCGCAATCCCAGCGATTGCAGGATGCCGTAGCACACGGGGATTTCTTTTTCCGGAGCTTCGGTGAGCGAGACGCGAATGGTATCGCCAATGCCTTCAGCTAACAAGGTGGCAATTCCGGCGGTAGACTTAATCCGACCGTATTCCCCATCGCCGGCTTCGGTGACCCCCAGGTGCAGGGGATAGTCCATTCCCAGTTCGTCCATGCGTTTGACCATGAGGCGATAGGCTGCCAGCATGACCGGGACGCGGGAGGCTTTGAGGGAGATGACCAGATTGCGGAAATCGAGGGATTCGCAAATTTTAATAAATTCCAGCGCCGATTCCACCATCCCCTCGGGGGTGTCGCCGTAGGTAAACAGCATCCGTTCGGCGAGGGAACCGTGGTTGACGCCGATGCGCATCGCTTTGCCTTGGTCGCGCAGGGAAATCACCAAGGGTTCGAGGGTTTGGCGAATTTTTGCCCCAATTTCGTCGAATTCGGCTTGGGTGTACTCGTCGCGGGTGGGTTTGGGTTTCTCGAACACGTACAATCCCGGATTGATCCGGACTTTATCGACGTGCTTGGCAACTTCGAGGGCAATTTTCATGCCGTTGTGATGCACGTCGGCGACGAGGGGCACGTTTTGGTAGGTTTCCCGCAATTTTTGCTTGATCGTGGCGAGGGCTTTGGCGTGTGCCATGCTCGGGACGGTGACGCGGACGATTTCGCAGCCAATTTCGTGCAGGCGGCGAATGCCAGCAATCGACCCTTCGATGTCGAGGGTATCTTCATTGATCATCGATTGCACCACGACGGGGTAACCGCCACCGATGGTCGCGTCGCCGACGGGGACGGGACGGGTTTTACGACGGTGAATGGTCGTATCGGTTAGGGCTGGTGTCGATGCAATCGCACTGGTCGGGTTGGGCAGGGTTTGCATGATCCTATGGGCTGAGTTCTGTAGCGAGGATATCGGTTTTTGCGCTCTTGTTTATTCAGGTTGCCATAAATGTAGAAGTTTTGGGCATAAGCATCTGTGAATTGTCGCGATCGCGCGGGGGCTAAACCCTGGCGAATTTGCGGCTGTCGGTATGATAGAGTATCGATTGCAACGGGGAAAAGTCTCCTGCGACGCAGCATCGGGTGACGATCGCTCCGGTGGCTTGCAGTCGGTCGTGGCGGCGGAGGTTCGACT
>CAYQUF010000009.1:34943-45840 GCA_964420595.1 uncultured bacterium | reverse complement strand
CGGGTGACGATCGCTCCGGTGGCTTGCAGTCGGTCGTGGCGGCGGAGGTTCGACTTGAATCGGATCGACGGCAACTCATTCAGGCAGGGAAATAATCCGTGGAACGCCAAATTCATTTGCGAGTCAAGACCGATTTGAATGCCTGCGAGCAAGTGTTGGCATGGTTCGAGCAGCTCAATCAGCCGCCGTTGCCGGATTCCCAATTGTGGTGGAAGTGTCAGACGCTATTGCAAGAAGGTTTGACCAACGCGATCGAACACGCCCACCGCACCCTATCGCCCGAGACGCCGATCGATTTGGAAGCCTCGCGATCGGATGAGGCGATCGCCATTCGGATTTATGACTTTGGAATGCCGTTCGATCTCGAACGGCAGTTGCGACAGACGCCGGATTTCGACGAAAACCAGCGCGCTCGCGGTCGGGGATTGCGAATCATGTCAACGATCGCCGATCGCCTCTCTTATACTCGCACGAATGACAATAGAAACTGCTTAAATATGGTTAAATATTATTAGTGTTTAGCTTTGATGGCTCGAAAGCCGCTCTAATTCTTCGACAACCCGTTCCAATTCATCTACCACCGGCATCGATCCCGCCTGTCGAAATGCCTCGATGAGGGCGCGATAGTACCACAGCGTTCCGTCTTTCCGTCCCGTAAACCGCTGCCACAGGGATTCGCCGATAATGCGATAGTCGCGCAGGAGCGATCGCGCATTGTGCAGTTTGTCTGCCGCCGACACCAACCGCACCGATGGCGAAGCAGTGGGAATGTGGGCGATATACGCTTCCTTGCGCTGCTGCCACGGAGGTTTGGGGGTGACATCCGTATCGCTGCATCCGTCTACAATCTCCGTGACCGTATCGCCAAACCGACGGCGAATTTCTGCGCGAGTTTTCGCACCGCCTTGGTCTTCAATGGCATCGTGGAGCAACGCCGCGATCGCTTCGTCCTCATTGGCACCGTAATCGAGGGCAATACTGGCAACCCCCAACAAGTGAGACACGTAAGGGACGCCCGATCCTTTGCGGGTTTGGGTGGCGTGAAGTTGCGTCGCGAAGGTTAACGCTTCGGTAAACCGAGGAGAAAGAGGCACGATCCGAGTCCGAGTTCCAAGTCAGTCCTTCCCACTTTAGCGCGATCGCCGAGATTTAAACTTCCAGGGCAACAGCAATTTTATCTTTCAGCCGATCCAGCGACAGCCGAGGTTCCCGTTGCTCGGAACGGTCTGACTGAGTTCCATTCGAGGTGAGATAGAAATACCGCCGCGTCGCTTCCGGTAAAATTGCCCCCTCAAATTCGGCATGGATGACATTGGCACCCACAAACGTCGCCTCGCTTAAATCGGCTCGGGTAAAATTGGTCTGCCGCAAACTCGTCCAATTCAAATCGGCACGAGCGAGATAGGCATCGGTAAAATTGGCTCCGGTTAAATCGGCTCCTGCCAGTCGCACGCCGTGCAATTGTGCTTCGCGGAGGTTGGCAACGGCAAGACTGACCCCTTCCAGGTTAGAACCGCTGAGTTTGGCATTTTCTAGGTTAATTCCGCTGAGATCGACGCCATTTAAATCGATGCCATTGAGATAGGCACTTTCGAGGATCGTTCCGTTCAAGACCGTTCCCAGCAGGTTTGCACCGCTCAATCTTGCCTCCTGCAAGTTTGTCCAGCTCAGATCCGCGCCAGTCAAGTTGGCGCTGCGAAGGTTGCACCCTTGCATATTTGCGCCGGAAAAATTAGCACTCCAGAGATTCGTGCGGCGGAAATTCGTACATTTGAGGTTCGCACCGCTCAATCTGGCGCGCGGTAATTTGGCAGTGGTTAAGCACGCGCCTTGCAGCGAGGCTTTGGTCAAGTCCGCGTCGGCGAGTCTGGCGTTGCCGAGTTTGGCGAAACTCAGGTTGACCCGCTGCAAGCAGGCTCGATTGAATTTGGCTTTGGTCAGGTTGGCTCTGGCTAAGTCGGCTCCTACGAGGTAAGCATCTTGAAAGGAGGCTTCGCTGAGATTGGCTCCCCGGAGTTCGGCGCCCGCCAGATTGACACCGGAAAAATCTCGTTCTCCAGTGTCGTAACGCCGGAGCAATTCGCTGACATCCATAGAGCCCTCCCTGATTGGTTTCATGGAACCTTCAAACTATCTTTAATATATTTTTAATAATATCAATAAATTTTGGGTTAAATAGCGAGAGCCGGAAATTTATGTGGATCTACGGATAGGGTTTGATAAGTTTTTTATACTTGCCCGAGATTCGATCGAGTTGCGGTGACTCAAGGTGTCTGCTTGGCGGCGATCGCTTGTCGATTCTTTGTCCGTAAAATTGCGTATGTCCCGTTCGTTGAAACCCCGGAACGGGGAGTTCCGGGTCGTCTGATACGGGGTTAGCTGGCGGCGACGGTTGTAGGTTCTGGCGCTGCCACGCGATCGCCTGCACGAGCGCGATAGAGGTCGCCCAGCCGTTGTTCGCACCGAGCTAAGTTCGATTCGATTTGCTCGAAGATTTCAGTCGTGAGGGGATCGGTGAGTTTGGCGCACAAGCTGTAGGAATCGACCACGCCAGTTTGAACGTCACCGAGCGCGCGGCGCAAGACTTCGAGATCGTCGCTCGATTGCAGCCAACTTTGCAGTGCGGCTAAGGCTTCGCTTCCTGCCGTTTCTAAGGTTGCTTCTTCGCCAAAGGCTTGCAGGCGAGATTCGAGCAGGTGAATGTTGCGCTCTTTTTCGCTCCGGACTTCAGCCAGAACCGTGCGAATTTCGGGGTCGGACACGCGATTGATGTATTCTTCAAATACCTTGTAGGTATAGTGTTCGCCGCTATTGGCGATGCGGATGGTATTGACAATATCGTTGCGATCCGAGCCACCCCAGGATTCGGCGAGTTTCCACCATTCAAAGGTGCGATTGCTTTCTTCGGGAAAGTCTAACCCTTCAATGGTCAATCCCAGCCGCGTCAGCAGTGCAGTGGTGAAGATTGCCATGTCGCCGGGTCTGCGAGCGGTGATGATATTGCCATCGACGACGAGGGGTTCGTCTACGAAGTTGGCACCTGCATTTTGCAGGTCTTTGCGAATGGCGCGATAGCCGGTGGCGTATTTACCGCGCAGTGCGTCGGCTTCGATTAAAACTTGGGGACCGTGACAGACGGCGGCGATAATTTTATTTTGCGCGATCGCGTCCATGACCAATCGGACGGCGTTGGGATTGGCGCGAACTTTGTCTGGCGCGCCGCCACCGGGAATGACAATGGCGTCGAAGTCTTCGGAACGAACTTCGGTGGCTGTGGCGTCGGGTTGAATTGAAACGTTGCCTTTCTTGCCGTGGTATTCGTCGTTCATGCGCGATCCCACGACGGTGACGTTTGCGCCAGCGTTTTTGAGTGCTTCGTAAGGAATTTTAAATTCGGAGTCTTCAAAATTCTTTTCGACTAGAAATGCGACCCGTTTGGTGTTACTGGCACTGTTGGAAGATACCATAAATTTTTGCCTCCTGATAGCGTGCCTACAATCTTTATGGTAAGAAGGCGATCGCCGGTCGTGCTTCCCTCGCAGGGGAGAGATTTAGAGTTCGAGATGGCGCTGGCAACGAATCGAAAAAATGATTTGCGTATTATCTTGGGTTTATCTATAAAATGATTACATAAATTATTTTTTGTGCGCCGCTCCCCATCGAGGGCGAATCTGGTACAACAGAAGTATCCATCAGAGGCGGTGCTCGAGGATGTCACACTACTAATGAGGTCGAGACGCATCCCGACCTCAATGACATGGAAATTAGCACGAGGGCGATCGTGACTTATCGCCGATACGGATCGCGGAAATTGCTGCGCCGCAACATCTGACGCGCCTCTGACCCCGGCGTGTAGCCGTAGCCGAAGGTCGAGTTTTGCGAGTCGTCGAGAATATTCGGCGTCAGCAGGACGATCACCTCTTGTCGCTGATTTTCCCGGTTGGTATCGCGGAATAGCGAGCCGATTAGCGGTAGGTCGCCGAGGATGGGGACTTTGCTGACCGTGGTGCGATCGGATTCTTGAATAATTCCCGAGAGAATCAGCGTCTGACCGTCGCGCAGGCGAATAAACCCTGACTGCAACTGGCGTCGCTGCACGGTAGTGGCAAATTGATCGTCGCCTAACGAGACTTGTTCGCCCGGAGCGCTCACTTCTGGATTGACAGCTAAAGTCACGAACCCATTGTCATCGATGCGATCGACTTGGATATCTAAGATTAAGCCGACCTCCTGGAACTCGACATCTCGCGTTTCCCGCTGTCCGGCTGCAGTATCGGTAAATTGAACCTCCACCTCTTTGACAATTTCCTCAGTCAGATTGAGTTGCGCGCTTTGACCTTCCTGAATCACCATGGTCGGGTCGGTCAGAATTTTGGCATTTCCGCTGACCACTTGAGCTTGCAGGGTAGATAGAAAGCGATCGGGGAATTGGAATAGGCTCGGAAGCGAGAACGTAAATTCATCGGGTTCGCTGACATCTCGCAACACGAAGTTGGTTGGCTCGCCCGTTACGGGATCGATGGCAGTCGGAACGGGTTCAACTTCTTGGTCTCCAGGCTCGAACTCTACGATACCTGGTCGTAAGGGGTTTCCATTATCTCCCAGTGGCGGATCGGCGGTGGGAGGAGAACCCGGTCCGAAAAACCCATCTCTTAAGAAAACATCATCGCCCTGAATGGGATTGTTAATCACCGGAGGCGTGAGAAGACCCTGTCGAGTGGTTGTGGCATTCGGTGGATTAACCCCTCCAAAATTGACCACCGCAGAACCGCGATCGACTACCACAAACGTATCGCCAATCCCAAACGAGAAACTGGTATTAAAATCTTCCGTATTCAACAAGTTAACGTCCACAATTTTGACGTTAACCGCCACTTGTCGCCGCCGAGCGTCCAGTTGAGTCAACATCGACGTCGCCATCTGAACCTGACGGGGTTCGCCCACGATCGTAATCGTTCGGAGGCGTTCGTCCACCGAGACCAGCATTCCTCTTAACGGAAGTGCCGCATCCCCTTCGTAGGGTTCTTCCGCTGTCCCCGCCGCAATCAATTCAACCTGAGTTTGAACTCGCCGGACTTGCTCGGCTGGCAGTCCCTCTTGTAGCGGTTCGATGGTCGTAATCTGCTCTTGGGTGCGAACTTCATTGGTTTCCGCCCCCTGAGAAATTAGGAAGTCTCGCGCTTGGGTGAGATTCGCTTGATTGAGACGTAAGGTTCGACTCACCAAGTTGCGAATGCTATCGGGCAAATTCGGACCGACCACGATCGTATTGCCGACTCGATTGGCTTCTAAACCGCTCAGGCGCAGGATGTTATTGAACACGTCCTGCACGGGTTCGTCTGCAATATCGAGGGTGATCGTACGGGAGGTTGCCGCATCTCCTTCGCCATCTTCGCCCCCTGTTCCCGTGGCAGTGTAGGCAAGGTTCAGACTGGCAGCTCGTGCGAGTAGTGCTAACACGTCCCGCACCGGAGCATCCCGGAGAACCAACCGAGGGACGCGCTCGGCAGTTCCTAAGTCAATGGTGGAAGCCGAAGGATCGACGCTGGAGACGGCAATATCGCCCACCGGAGGCGGAACGGCACGAGGTAAAAAGGGAGGAGCGGGATTCACCGCCGGTGTCGGTCCGGCTGAGGGTTGACCGTCAATGGTAATTTCGGGATTGGGAACCAGGATGTCCGGTCTTGGAGTGGGCTGTCTGGGTTGATTCTGTTGTTGTCGTTGGGGTTGTTGCGGCGGCTGTTGTTGCTGTTGCCCTTGCGCCACTGGGGGAACGTTCACCGTCGGGGACGGGGTTTGGCTCGGCTGATTGGCTGTGGCTCCATTGCTCGGCGCGTAACTGAAGACAATGCTCGTCCCGTTGCGGCTGGCAATTTGTCCGGTGGGAGGCGCGCTGGTGCCGCTGACGATAACGCGAATGCTGTTGGCATCGAGTTGGGTCACGGTGACCGAACCAATACCGGGGGCAGGATTTTCCCGACGAAAGTTCGATCCCGAAGGCAGGCGCAACTGCGTATTAATCAAGTCGGCGACGAGATCGTTGCCCCGAGGCACGAGAAAAATCTGCGGGCGATCGCCCCCCTCGGTTTGTAACATCAGATTAATCCCATTCTGGGTGGGATCGACCCGAACGCCGGTCACTTGCGTTGGCGCACTCCAGGCGGGTTGCGCGCAGACGACCACGGCTGCCGTCCCGGCGATTACACTACTCCATCCGAGATGCTGTTTCACCACTCCTCCTCAATTTTGTTCCAAGTTTAGCCCACTACTGGATAAGGGCGATCGCAGTTTCGCTCAAATAGCAAAGTTTTTAACAACTCTTTATTCGTTTTCTTCGCCTTCTCCTTCTTCGGGTTTTGGGGCAGCCGCAGCAATCTCCTCTTGGGAGAGCGGAACGAGTGCCTGTAAGGTAAAAGCAGTACTAATTTTAATATCGGGTTGGCAAGTGGGCAGCGGACCGACGCGATTGGCAACCAAAATCGGTCGTTCTTCCACTTCGGCGGTTAAATTTTCAACCACCAATAACGGTTGCAACTGTTCGAGTTGCTGTAAAAACCGTTGGGTTTGGTTAAAGTTCCCTTGCATCTCGACAGCATAAAATCGCCGCTTGAGCATATTATTGGCACCCTGTCCGTAGGAACTATCTTTAACCGTTTCAAAGGGATCGCCGGTGTTAATATCGCTGCGTCGGCGCGATCGCCCTTCTCCTGGGGCTTTAGGCTCGAACTGACTCAGGGTTGCCGTGGCAAAGAAACCATTCACTTCATTGTTAATTTGAGCGAAGTTCGATTTCACGTATGCCGGACATTCTCTCGATTCTAGCCGAGCATCTAATTGAGCGGGGGTGAGTTCGGTATTGATGCGATCGAGTTGTTGGTTGAGATCGAGTAAGAGCGTATCCAAACTCTCTTCGCTGGCAAAAATCGAGAGCATTTGCCGCTGGGTTTGCTTGACTTGTTCCTGTTCGGCGAGGGCTTCTTGTTTCTTTTGTTCGAGTTTTTCGCGACTGCCTTTCTGGCTTTCTTTCTCAGCGATTTGGTCTTGAAGTTCGCCGGCTCGATCCATTGCTGGTTTGACCTGAGTCCAGGCTAGCCAAACTGCAAATGCCACGCCAGCCACTGCGATCGCGGCTGCCAAAACGGGCGGCGAAATGGCCATGCCAAAGAAGACGATTTTACCGGCAGATTCGTCCTCTTGACCCTCTTGACCGGGGATGAATTCATCTGTCATGGCTGAAGCACTCCTTGCTGTTGCAATTGCTGAATTCGCTTGACCAGTCCCAACGCACCTTTACGCCGCAGTTCCGGTAATACCTCTAGGGAGGGAACGCTTCGAATTTGCGTTTGAATTTTATACTCGACCACTTGAGATAATTCGCCTTCAAAGTTTTCCTCGGACGCTTGCACTTCGTCGGCAGGATTGTCGGCTAAGCTGGATTCGAGTAATTGAGTCGCCGACCCTTCAAAAAAGGGAGATTGTTGCAGCAAGACCACAAAATCCGACACGTCGCTAAAGGAGCGAGCAATTCCCGAAATCGTCAGGTAAGGGGGTGGCGGGACTGAGCTGGTTGCCGCTTGTTCTTCTTGGTTGCGATTGGAAGATCGACTCGATTCAGGTTCGATTTCCTCAATGCCGCTAATGCGAACCCCCGGCGGAGTGCGATCGCGAAGGTCTTGCAACAGTGCCGATCGCGGCTTAATGTAATTGAAAATCCCCGTCAACGAATTGGTCTGTTCCTGAATGCCTTGGCTTTCGGTTTTAATCTGATTGATATCTTGCCGAATGGCATCGAGTGCCTGAATTTCTCTCTCGATATCGTCGAGTCTGCCTTGCAGTTGCGGATTTTTGACTTGGGTGTAATACAGCCAAACCCCCGCAACCAGGGCTGGAACTGCGATCGCCACCGCTCCGCCAGCAATCAACGCCGTTTTGCCCGGAATTTCGCCAATGCCGCCGCCGCCTTCCCCTTTCGGCTTTTTACTGCCAGTTTGGGGGCGATATTCGGGGCGATCGTTGAGTAAATTAATATCGACACTATACATTTGGATCAGACCTCCCGCATTCCTAGACCCAACACCACACCCAATCCCGGTCGCCGTACTGGGGGAAACTCTTCTTCATCGACTTCCAGACCCAGGCTTTCGAACGGATCGATCTGAGTAGCTGGCAAGCTCAAACGCTGCATAAAAAATTCATCCATTTGCCCGATCGCGCCTCCGTCCCCGGCTAGAAACAATTGTGCCACCTCCAATCCATCGCTTTGATTCATATAAAAGTCGATCGAGCGACGGACTTCGTCGGCAAGTTCTCCCAACACTTTTAGCATGGCAGCGGTTCCGGGATTCGTTCCTCCCATTGTACCGATCCCCATCGAATCGTTGGGATTGACGGGAATCGTCATGCCTTGCAACAGTTCGATATTTCGCGACGGGGGCAAATTCATTGCCTCCGACAGTGCCGATTGAATTTGATACGTCCCGGTGGGAATCGTTCGCGAGAACTGAGGCACCCCATCGACCACGATAGCAATTTCGGTATTCTCGAATTCGATGTCGGCTAAAACTGCCGCTTCTTGGGCGGTAAACTGCTGGAGCTGCTCGCGAATCGTACGCAGGAGCGAAAAACTGCTGACCTCGATCGCGTCGAGTTGCAATCCCGCCTCTTCAAAAATGTTAATGTAAGTGTCGATCGCCTCCCGCCGCGTTGCCACGAGCAAGACCTGCACCTTTTCGATGCCGTCTTCGTCTTCAAAAAATCCTAACTTTTGAAAATCGACATCGGCTTCTTCGCGGGGATAGGGCAGGTACAATCCCGCCTCCTGGCTGATATAATCGCGCAATTCCTCGGGGTCGTTGAGTTCTGCCGGAACGGGAACCAAGCGGACGACCGCATCCCGTCCGGGAACCGCCGTCGCTACCCGTTTCGATTTGACCCCATTCTCTTCGAGCATGGTATCTAAAATTTCGGCGATCCCAGGGGGGTCGAGGACTTGACCTTCTTCGATCAACCCTTCTGGGACCTCCTGCGTGTAGAGTCCGGCTAATTTGTAACCCTGACCCTGTTTGCGCAGTTCGACGATATTGATGCGATCTGAGGCGAGTTCGATGCCCAGCCCTTGCTTGGATTTGGTAAACAGTCGTTTAATGGCGTTAACCACAGCTTTATCCTGATTGAAACGAAAGGATCGAACAGGTCGGCGGGCGGCGGCAAACGGGCGCATCCAGCGACCGGACGAGCAAACTACGACCAGTCTAACTGCTCGTTGCCAAAACGGCGATTGTCTGTCGGCAGCCGTCCGTTCGAGACGATTTTACCCACGGGAGCGACCGCACGAACATGGAAGCAAACACGAACCCGAACCAACGTTGGACACGGCGGGCAATCTCAATTTTGGCAGGAATATCCCTCACGCTGCCACTCGGATGCACGGGGACATCCGACTCTTCCGCGCCAGGAGGCGATCGCCTCGAATTTTGGACGATGCAGCTCCAACCCCAGTTTACCGATTATTTCAACGAACGGATTGAGACTTTTGAAGCCAAACGCCCCGATTTAGAGGTACAGTGGACGGACGTTCCCTGGTCGGCGATGGAGAGTAAAATTTTAACAGCCGTGTCGGCGCAAACGGCACCGGATGCGGTCAATCTCAATCCCAATTTCGCCGCACTCCTCGCCGGACGCCAAGCGTGGCTGGATCTCGACGATCGCATTTCGGAACAAATCCGCCAGCAGTATTTGCCCAATATCTGGGAAGCGAATGCATTTGAAACCTGCAACGACACGGGTTGCGAGACTTCGACCTTTGGCATTCCCTGGTATCTCTCGACGCGGGTAATTATCTACAACACCGACCTATTCGAGCAAGCGGGAATCGAGCAACCGCCAGCCACTTATACCGAATTGGCACAAGTTGCCCAACAGGTGTACGAGCAAACGGGGAAATATGCCTTTTTCGTTACCTTCGCACCGGGGGATTCCTCGGAAGTCTTAGAATCGATGGTGCAAATGGGAGTTCGCTTGCTCGACGAGGAGGGAAATGCAGCCTTTAACACGCCAGAAGGAAAGGCGGCGTTCGAGTATTGGGTGAATCTCTACCGCGACGGATTGCTTCCCCGGGAAAGTTTGACTCAAGGACACCGACGGGCGATCGAATTGTATCAGGCGGGCGAAATTGCCCTGCTCGCTTCGGGACCGCAATTTTTCCAAACCATCGCTCAAAATGCGCCCGAGATTGCTAAAGTGTCGGCGGCGGCTCCGCAAATTACCGGGAAAACGGGGAAAAAGACGGTGGCGGTGATGAATTTTGTGATTCCCAAAAATAGCGATCGCCCTGAAGCTGCGATCGAGTTTGCCCTATTTCTAACCAATGCCGAAAATCAATTGGCATTTGCCAAACAAGCCAAGGTATTGCCCTCTGCGAAAGCCGCTTTAGCCGATCCGTATTTTCAAACCATTGCCGAGCAAGGGACTCAGGTGGAAAAAGCTTTAGCCATTGGCGCACAACAACTCGAAGATGCCGAAGTGCTGCTGCCGATGCGGGACGATATTAACGAATTGCAGCGAATTATTTACGATAACTTGCAGGCAGCTATGTTAGAAGAAAAGACGGTCGAAGCGGCGATCGCGGATGCCGAACAACAGTGGAACAATCGTTAAATATTCGGACTGGGTAGTAGACTGGTAAACTTAAAATTAGAGGAAATCTAGCGACTGAATTAGCACCATACTATAAATTACAGCGATCGCTTTACCCACAAAATTAAGCTTGCCAGTCCAATATTCAAATTATAGCAATGCGCTATCGGCTATTTACAGCGAGGTGGTGCGTTCTGGGTCTACCAAATCCTTACAATGGGGGTAAAACGCTAAAGCGTTTACTACAAACGCCGGAACTGTT